>JALSQH010000151.1 GCA_026985515.1 bacterium | reverse complement strand
CAGCAAACCTGAAAGAATTGATATTACCAGAACAACCCTTTCCCTTTTATTCATCTTCTCCCTCCTACAAAATGGGAATCTTCATCATCAGATCCTCAACGTGATAAAGATATGCGAGTTTATGAACGATGTATCCGATCATCAATAACATAGGAATCACCACAAAAATTGTCATAATCAGATACTCCAGACTCACCTGTCCCTTAACCTCCATTACTTAACCTCCAGAATCATAATTGTGGAAAACTTCTTCTCATCTCTCTTATCCAGCCTGACCTCCATACTTCCTCCTGCAAGGACTACCATACCCTCATCTTTTCCACCGGATGAGAAAAGGAACCTGATGCTCTGAGTCAGACTCCTTTCCATTTCTCCAAGATGATCAACAATATCTCTGATATATCTTCCTGCATCTTCCACACTCTCCTTCACTGAAAAATCTCCACCGGATATTACGGGAAGAAAAAGATCACTCCTCTCCAGATACGGGGCAAGCTTTTCCCCGGCCATATTAAAATTCCTGGACACCGCTCTCGTTACTTCCGAAGGAGAAAATTCTATCCACCCTTTTTCTCTATACTTTTCAGCTGCACATTCCATGAGCTGATCAGATGGAATGTCGCTTAATGCAAGGTTAAACCTTCCGGTGAGCTTTCTTTTTTTCAATTTCATTTTAAAACCTTTATAATCAATCACTGTCAAAACCTCACCGCACCCGCCAAGAGTGGGAACAGTAACTGAAAGATAGTATTTACCTGGTCTCATTAGAGGAAGAAACTTTTCAAAAATCAGGTTATGGGCTATCAAAGCAGATATATGCCAGTTCCCCTTCTTCTTCGAAAGAATATTTACAGAAAATCCGGCTACAGGTTTAAGTGTCTCAATGGCCCGCTCAAGATAATCTGAATAACAGAATTCATCCTTTCTTTTCTCATCGTAAAGAAATGGAAACATCTTTCTGTATAAAGGCGAAAGATCAAGTTTTAATAATCCCGCTATTTTGAAAGGTGGAACCAGTGTCTCTGCAATTTGATCAGATGTTATCCAGCCATTACAGTATGCCATTTCAACGAGAGCCACCAGATCACTCAACCCCATCACTTCCTTTGCATAGAGATCACTGAGGTACTTCCTCACCTCTTCGGGACTGGCAGCCCTGGAAACAGGAACTGCAAAATCAAGCCTGAACTCAACATTCTTATCCTCAGTTACAACTGGAAGAGTAAAAAGTGGGACAGGAATCTTCTTCTTTTTCCTGCTCTTTTTAATAAAACTCCTGAACTTGATCTCAGAATCTTTTTTCTCCACTCCTCTGATCAGTCTTATTAGTCTCTTCGCTTCCTCCCTTTTATCCGTTATGGTCTGAAGATAAGAAAACTTAATCCCGTTAAAATAAAATTCGTTCAATCTCACAGGAAGATAATTTTCAATCATTGATGCAACATATTCAGCTGGGTCGCTGGTCAAACTAGTCTCTCTAACAGGTACAGGAATCAATACAGTGGTCCACAGGAGCAACATACTTAATGCAACAAAAAACCTTTTCACCAGTTTATCCTCCCCGGTGCTGAAATTCTGAATTTATCCTTCACCATGTATCCCCCTGGTGATTCCATGGAAACAGTTACATTCACTCCGGAGAAGCTGTCTTTTACAGAAATTTTAACTTTCCCATCAGACGTCATGGCTGAGTACTTTTTCCTGAGTTGATTCTTCAGGCCATCTTTGAGGACACGGTAGTATTGAAAATATGCCAACTTTTCTGAAAGATCCATGCATCTCAAATGGTTAAAATGGGATAACCCCATCTGCATAAAGAATAACATCAGTGATGAAACAAGAATTACACCTGTAAGACCAACTATCAACACATTTCCCCTTTTATCTCTTCCCATTACTACCTCCGATGGCGTCAATCAGATCAGGAGGAACAAAAACACCCTTCCAGTCAGGAACAATGGGAACATCGCCATTATCAGCAGAACTGTATGGCATGGCTCTGGAAAACCCTATTTCTACCGGGATTTTAGATTTTGATCTGTACTCAAGCCATGAAAGAGGAGGCTTCTCTTTATTTATCCAGATTCCAAGGGTACCTATCCTCTGCTTCTGATAAAAATTATCCTCCAGAACAGCAGGAACAGGGATTTCCATACCCAGAATTTTACACTCCTTACCAGGATCCCATGAATCAATTTTGGAATAAAGCTTCTCAGCTGCTTTTGACAGAGCTTTAACCAGAACTCCATACAGCTTTTTTGAAAATTTTTCTGTTACGCTGCCCAGTTTTTTTGTACATTCTCCTTCGACACTTTTTAAACCTGCTCCTTTTTTTCTGCAAATTTTCTTGCATTTTCTCCCGGCAATTTTCCTGCTCTCCTTCTCGAGTTTCACCTTTTCCTCCTTATCAATTGCACCGGCTTCCCTCTTTAACACCTCAATTACTTCTTTCAGTAGTCCCTTCGCCACTTTTCCAGGATTCCATGTGAGATAAAGCTTCAGCTGAAATTTTTCAAGAATAGATGAATTCCCCCCTCTACTTTCCCCATAGTTAAAAGAAGGTATAAAAGGGTAAGGTAGAAAAATCTGCTTTCCTTTATTCAGACCTTTCCAGTTGGCTGAATAAAAAGAAGCATATGGTATGTAGCTGATAAAAGGACTCGCCTCAACCAGACTTTTCTGTATTTTTTGAATCTTGTCAATTACTTCAATTATATCCTT
>JALSQH010000150.1 GCA_026985515.1 bacterium | reverse complement strand
GTGCAGAGTTTATTGTTGCTCACCTCTACTGGCTCTGGAAGGCGATTCAGGATGGAATTGATGTCCGGGGATACCTCCACTGGTCGCTCATGGATAATTATGAATGGGGGAGTTTCTTCCCTCGATTTGGCCTCTACTATGTTGATTATGCACATGGGTACAGGAGGATTCTCACAGAGGGTGGGAAGGTTTATGGGGAAATTGCGGAGAAAAACGCCATTCCTGGTGAATTTTTAAGAGATTACGGTGATCTTTTTCTGCGGGGTGAATAAATTTTTATGTTATCAAGAAAAGCTCCAGTGGGACAGAGATAGGTGCACCAGAACATGGGGAAAAAGAAGGATATAATCAGGATCACAACCACATAGATGAGAACGGCACCTGAAATTTCAAGGGTGAAAAAGGTGGAGTAGGGTTCTATTGCAGATACTCCCTTCAGATTTAATCCAAAGTGGAGGAGGATAAGGATAAAGAGTATCAGATCTCTTATGAGGGATCTTTTGCTTTTAAACTTTTTTCCTGGCTGAATTTTAAAGGGGCTGATTATTGCCTCAAGTCTCTGGAGAGCACCAAAGGGGCATACATACTGGCAGTATATATTTTCCCCGAAAATTGAAGGTATTATTGCAACAAGAAGTATGATTACAATGCCGATTCCAGACAGGAGGTCTGGCAGGTTCAGTTCAAGCACCCTGAAAATGTGATCAATTGAAAGCGGAAGATTAAGGAAAAAACCAATGATTATCACACCGGAGATATCCACAATTATTCTCCACAATCTTTTTTTAAACAGTGTGGCGGTGAGGAGTATTGCAGCAAAAAGGAGTATGCCACCTGTGACTTTTAAGGGAATGTGCCTGGATGGTTGTTTCCCTGAAGCAGTGAGGTGAAGAACTTCTTTTGCCACTCTTTTTGAGGCTCTGATAACACTTTCCTTTATGGCTCTGGAACTTACAGTGGCACCTGCCACGGTGGAGATTGTTTCAGCTTCGCTTATGCTCTTGCCTCTGAAACTTTTCATGAAGTTTTTCAATTTGACGAGATAGGCTGGAGTCTCGTAGTTTTCCCTCAATTCCACAGATATAATTTTTCCTGAAGGATTCATGGCAACGATAAGATTTAGCGGACCTCCATATCCATTTACTTTTATGCCTGCATCCTCAGTGTAAAAAATTACCCCGGCAAACTTTTCTCCACTGAAGACGAGCCAGTGTCTGAAAGGAGAGTTTTTCTCAATTATTCTTGTGTAATGTGGAAAGGATTTTCTGAGAAATTCTTTGTCTAAACTTGTTCCTGTTTTCTGTGAAATTGTTATGTCGTGGTAAACAATAAGAATAAGAGAAACAGCGATAAGGAAGATTTTTAAAATTTTCATTTCCAGTAAGCGATAATTTTGTAGATCAGTTTTGCAACTGTGTAGGTTGACACTTCATAGGGTGGGTCAGGACAGATTTCCACTACATCAACTCCGATGACTTCCTTTGCCTGGAATATTTTCTTTAAAATTGTTAAAAAACTGTACCACTCAAATCCACCCGGCTCCGGTGTGCCTGTTGCTCTGATAAGGGAAGGATCAAGGGCGTCCACATCTATGGTGATGTAAACCTTTTCCGGTAAAAACTCCAGACTTTTTTGAATCCACCTCTGGTCACTGTGAATTTCATGGGCAAAGAAGAGTTTTATTGAATTTGAGGCTCTTACGAAATCTATTTCCTCCTTTGAGATTGCTCTGATGCCGGCAGAAACTATTTTTACGCCAGTGTCTGCCACTCTTCTCATTACGCAGGCGTGGTTGTATGGTGAGCCCTCATAGGTGTTCCTGTAGTCACCATGAGCATCAAAGTGAATAACACCGATGTTTCCGTAATATTTGATAAATGCCTTTATGATGGGGTAGGAGATGGAGTGTTCCCCTCCAATGGTAATGATTTTTTTTCTCTTCTCAATCAAAGGCAGGTAGATTTCACCTACTTTTTCAATATCTTCTTCCCCTTTGAATTCGTCAGCGATAACTGGTTCATAAGTGTGAATACCTCTCAAATATGGTTCTTCCCCTGTTTCCTCCTCGTAAGTCTCCAGATAGTCTGAAACTTCCAGCACTTTAAGGGGTCCCCTTCCCGTTCCCTTCCCGAAAGTTGTGGTGAATTCATAGGGGAAGGGGATAATAACAAACTCCGCTTCTTCAATATCCGCCTGATAACCCAGGAATTTTCCGGTGGAGTCGTGAATCCTCATACTTCAACCTTTGTTGATATTATATTCAGATGGGGGGAGTATGGCAAAAGGGGGGGGACATTTTGTAATTAAAGTTATTCGTCTCCCGAGGTTAAGTGGAACTGTGACTTTCAGGGCGGGATCAGAGATTTTGGTTATCCAACTTTTAATAAACATCATACCTTTCGGAAGAAATATTTTTTTGAGTCAAAGCGCAAGGTTGACGGGGGAGAGGAGGTAATGTATACTAGGAGTAAAGGGTAAAGTTTATTTGGGGTATGAAGGATTAAAATGTGTGAAAGAGGAAGATGAATTGTTGCGATTTGCTAAGGAAAACAGACACTTTGCAAATTTTGAAAGATTACTTTAAGATTGGAGGGAAAGTAAGGCATATACGCAATGGTGCGGGTATACTGCAGTATTGGGAAATAATACTCAATGCGGATATGAAGGAGTTATACGCCATGTTGGGTGATAAAGATGCTTACTTGCAATAAAAAGTTTAAAATTTTTATTAGTTAT
>JALSQH010000149.1 GCA_026985515.1 bacterium | reverse complement strand
AAATTCCTGGATCTCTTCAGGGGTTTTGGGGATCTTTCTTAATATCGGATGAATTTCCATCCCCTCGGGGGATGCTTCAATTATGTCAACATTGGTCGGGCTGATAACCTTGTACAGGTCTTTGATGTTTTCAAATTCTCTGGTGAGCTGATAAACCTTTTTGATAATCTCAGGTTTAAAAACTGTTCCTCTTCGTGATTCAACGGCAACAAGGATTATTTCCTTGCTCGGGAAAATTTCATTCATCTTGTCGTAGAGTTTTTTGGCGGGTATTGATTGTGGAAGTGAATGTATAATGTCAACATCCACTTTTATGTTTTTTATCTCATATCCGAAGAAAATCGTGAGGAGTATGAGGGTAATAATGAAGAAGCGGGGATATTTTACCACCAGTTTAATCCACTTCATCTCTGAGCTCCTTTTCTTTGCAAAGATTTAATTCGGAAAGTATATTTTCAATACTTTTTTTAACCTTTTCACTCTGTCCTGTCCTTATGAAATCACCTATTCCTCTTATGATAATTGCCAGAAAATAGAGGATGCTTTCTCCCGATTCCTTCTGTTTACATCTTCCTAAAATCTTCTCTATCATTTCTCTCATTACGGCGATGTGAGTAAATTCACTTCTCAGATTCTCAATTTCTTTTACAAGTTCTGAGTCCTTGAAAGATATAAATCCGCTCTGGATAGGGAAAAGGACCGAGATGTACTCTTTATGTTCAGAAAAGTAATCTATGAAGAATCTCACAACCTGTATGATGAAATCTTCTATACTGGTGTCGGGATTGATTGAAGATACCAGTGTTTCTGTTAGCCTTGATTCTTCCCGTTTTAAAAGGGTGAGATAGAGTTCTTCCTTGGTCCTGAAATAGTAATAGAGGGTTCCTTTACCCAGAGCTGCTTTCTCTGCGATGTCCTCCATCCTTGCATTGTAAAAACCCTTCTCGGAAAAAACTTCCAGTGCTGCATCAAGAATTGTGTCTATCCTTTCCCTCTTTTCCCTTTCTCTTCGTGCAAGAACCCTTTCTGAATAATTTATTCGACCCATCAGTCAAAATTCTACCAGAAAGTCAAAAAAAGTCAAATGTAACATTATTGGGACCACTTTTTTCAATATTTTGTTGTTTCGAAAGATTTACCACAAGATAATGTATATTTTGCAAAAAATTTATAAAGTTTTGCAAAATTTTTATAAAATTACTTGACATTTTGCCAGAATTGTGAAAATGTTATATATACTCTTAAGGAGAATAGGGAAATGCCAAAAAACAGGGTAAGGGAATTTAGAGAAGCATTACTTATGAGTAAATCAGAGCTTGCAAGAAAGGCAGGAATTTCTCTGGTAACTCTGAACAGAATTGAAAAGGGAGCCAATTGCAGGCTTGAAACGCAGAGAAAAATTCTCCTGGCTATGGGATTAAAACTATCTGACAAAAAGAAAGTTTTTGGTCCCTTTGAGGATGAGGAAGAATTAAAAGTGGAGGAATAATTTCATGGGTTTTCTTGAAACTCTTGCTGAGAAAATACCTTTTTTAACTTCAAATAAGCTGATAGGTGTGGATATAGGTTCTTTCGCAATAAAAATAGCTGAGGTTGTACAGAAAGGGAATGAGTATGTTTTGACAACTGCATGTTATGCAGAATTGCCTCCGACCACCATCGTTGAAGGTAGTATAATGAATTCTGCTGCAGTAACAGATACTCTCATTGAGCTAATTGCTGAGTGTGGAATAAAAGTTAAGCAGGTGGCCACTTCAGTTGGAGGAAGTTCTGTCATTGTCAAGCAGATAATGGTACCCAACATGACCCCTGACGAACTTGACGAGCAGATTACCTGGGAAGCGGAACAGCATATAACTTTTTCAGTTGATGAAGTTAATCTGGCCTATCACATTATAGGCGAGTCTGAAGTTGAACCCGGTAAAATGGATATAATCCTTGTAGCTGCCAAGCGGGATATGATAAGTGATTATACCACCGTTCTCTATGAAGCAGGATTAACACCTGTGGTTATTGATATTGATGCCTTTGCAGTTATGAATGTTTTTGAAGTAAATTACCCCGAAGAAATGGAAAATGTTGTTGCTCTGGTAAATATAGGTGCATCTTTTACAAATGTCAACATCATAAAGAATGGTATTCCTATAGTCGTAAGGGATTTTACTATTGGAAGCAACTCCTATACTGAGGAAATTCAGAAAAACCTGGGTGTTAGTGCGGATGAAGCTGAAAAGTTGAAGAGAGGAGATACCGAATCTGAAAGCGGAGAAGAAGTGATTTCTCAGGAGGTGGTTGAGATAATTGATTCAGTTTCTGAAATAATTGCTGGGGAAATATCCAGAACAATAGATTTCTACAGTGTTTCTCATGCAGAGGAAAAGATAACAAAAATTATGTTGAGTGGTGGTGGTACTCTCACTCCTGGTTTACAGAGAATAATTGAAGAGAAGACAGACATTTCAACTCATTTTCTGAATCCATTCAGGAACATAAAAGTAGCGGAAAATCTTGTTTCGAATAAGCCCGAGATTGTAACAAAGTATGCTCCAATGATGGCGGTTCCGGTTGGATTAGCATTGAGACGGAGGGATGATTCATGATAAGAATAAATTTGCTTCCTGTTAAGGAAGAAAGAAGGAAAATTGCTCTCAGAAATCACCTCATCATATTTGCTCTGTCCCTTGTTTTACTTTTTGTCATTATGTTTTCTATGCAGAAAAATATTAATTCCAGAAAA
>JALSQH010000148.1 GCA_026985515.1 bacterium | reverse complement strand
GAGCAGTAGGTCATGTTCTTTTGTTGGGAGAAGTGTATCAGCCACGATGGAGTGGAGTTCATCAAGGTATGCATCTGTATCAATTGAAGAGGAACCGAAGAACTGAGAATTTGGATTCCCGCTGGCATCGAAGAACAGATCGAAGTGAGGCTGATCAGCTGCTGAATCTGTTGTGGCTCTGGTGAACTCTCCATAGTAGAGAGTGCTGCTTATCTCGGTTGCTCCTGTGAATCCATATTCCACAGCAGGTGAAGTCACATATGTTTCAAATTCTGCAACAAGGAGATAGTCAAAAACTTTTGCCCCATCTTTTTCTGTGTTAACTTTGCAGTCTGTTTTGGGTGAAACATCTTTTCTGTTTCCAACTTCTGTTTTCAATACGCACTGAGCCTCATCATATCTTGGATTTGGTACCCATGCAGGAAGAAGTGATCTGAGTCCCTTGAAAGTATTATCACTTTCTGCTGCTTTGAAAAGTGCGCCAGCGTTGATCTTGATTATACCTTCTGGAACAGTGGGTATTGAAATATCTTTCTTATATTCGTCATGAGCGTATGCGGAGAGATCCTGGAATACTTCATTGAGTATAGAGGAAATATCAACAGGAGTTGCATTCTGGTAATTCTCAAGTTGATCCTCAATTGTTTTACCAAAATCTACAAGGTCAAGCCATGTCTGTCTTTTGAAAGGATTGTTGATTTTACCCCAGTTGGGATTGGCTTCTTCAAGAAGTGGGAGATAAATCTGATCTTTATAGCTGATCTTTCCATCTCCATCCTTGTCAATGTACTGAACGAAGTTATTGCTCTGATCCTTTGAGTATTCTGCCTCAATAGCTGCAAAGAGGCCGGGATTCTTTACTGCATAGGTTACACCATTATCTGTGAGATCAGCATCTCTTCCAGTGAGGTAGCTCAGTGTTGCATCAAGGTAGAGTCTCACGTCATGGGCAAAAACTGTTTTCCCTTCAGTGGCTTCAAAGACAAGCAGTTTTGGTATCTTTGCAAGTGCATGTGCCACAAAGTGAGCAAGAGAAACAGGATCACTTGTATCAACTTTATAATCACTGAGAAGAGATGTGAAAGATGTCACGTTTCCAAGTGTATGGCTTTCCAGTAACTTCCAGATTGCATAAATCCCGTTGTCAAGAGCCCCAACTACGAGAACCTCCACATAGTCCCACTTGCCTTTGAAATCGAATTTGAAAGAGTCTGAAATCTTATTAAGTTCCTCATCCTTCACTCCCAGAGTTCTCAGAAAGTCTTTAACATTGAGATCAATGGGCAAGGATGAGACATTAATTTCCACATTATTCATATCCATAGCAGCCAGAATTGCAACCCTCTTGTTTCCATCTTCCATATAGGGAAGGATTTTGCTGAAAAAGAGGCTGTAAACAAGTCCAACGGCATCTGCTGAATCCACATGTGCCGGCTGAAAAGGTGCGTGTCCCTGAACAGCACCAAGAAGGCCTATAATTCCGCTGACACCCTGTTCAATGAACTGTTTGATGTCGTAGAGGAGCACTGCATAGTTGTAGGTAACAGGATGTTTTTCAATGGCAGTTGCAACTTGGTCTTCATACTGAAAGCAGTTGCTGATAATATCATTCAATTGATTAAGGTTCATTCCTGTGGATGATTGTTCAACAGCTGTAAGGGCGTTGTCACACTTCTGTACCTGTGAAACTTTTTGTTTCTTTTCTGATTTGTTACCTCCATTGCATCCTGCACATGACAAGGCTAAAATTGAAAATCCACCAAATACAAGAGCAACCATGAGGAAACGGAACAAACCCTTTCCCCACCTCGTAAAAAACTCCGCCTTTTCACGTTTCATAACAACACCTCCTATTTTTTTGTTTTGTTAATACAATTTCCATACCAGAAAATATAAATCTTCTAACGGTGATTTAATTCTAACAACATATTGACCCGTCTGTCAAGAGTGACGCTTCTGTCATAGTATGGTGCTCAGTGCCTTTGAGAGTTTATCAAGAGCCAGAGAAGCTTCACATGGGATGAAAATATCAGTAATTTCTTCAGTAAGATATGTGGGCTGGATATTTATTTCTATGATTGTTCCACCTTTTTCCTTTACAAGGTAGGGTATCTGTGAGGCTGGTTCAACGGCTGCAGATGTTCCTATTATCAGGAGAACATCTGCGTAAGAAATTTCCCTGTTAACCATTTCCAGTATGGAAGAGTTAATCTGGTCCCCGAAAAAAGTTATTTCGGGGAGAAGGATGGTACCGCATTTGCTGCACCTGGGTATCTTTTTCATTTTTTTGATGTCAAATTTATATCTTTCCCCACATCTGGGGCATCTGAGATGTGTGAGATTTCCGTGGAATTCTATAACCTTTTTACTGCCTGCTTTCTGGTGAAGAAGGTCAATATTCTGGGTTATGACGGCCTTGATGTAACCCAGTCTTTCCATTTGAGCAAGGGCAAAGTGAGCCTTATTTGGTTTTGCTTTTTTGATTTGATTGAGAAGTGGAAGAACCATTTTCCAGAATTTTTCAGGTGAAGCGGTGAAATTTTCTCTTACAAATTGTGATGGTGAAAATCTCTTCCAGATTCCCTGTGGCCCTCTAAAATCAGGAATTCCGCTTTCCACAGAGATTCCAGCTCCTGTCAGAGCTATCGGATGCTTCGAAAATTGCAGTACATCAATAACATCTCTTAATTCCTTTCTCATTTCGGGCATTTCACTGTTGAAGAGTTTTGAAAAATCAAAGAGT
>JALSQH010000147.1 GCA_026985515.1 bacterium | reverse complement strand
CAAGATCATAAGGATCAAACTTGAAAAACCAGAGACCATTCAAATTTACCCACTCATCCCTTTCAAGATCAGGTCTCGGAAATTCAGGTCGTGTGGTTATAACCTGTTTAGATATGGATCTACTCAATGAAGCTGACTCCTCACCACAATAGGGAAAAAGAGCAATTATTACGAAAAATAAGATACCAAAAAACTTACTCACCTTCCTACCTCCATCCTCATCTGATAAAAATATAGCACGATGTTGATAAAAAGGGCAAATTAAGTTAAGATGTTAGTTGAAAATGGCAAAGGAAATTGATCTTCTAAATCCCGAAAAAATTCTTTCAATTCTTCAATCAAAGGGGTTAATCAGTGAAGAAGATGCTCGAAAAATTCTTGTAACCTACGATTCTGCAAAAGCCAGGATTTTGAAGAGGATAAAAGAAGAAAATGAAGGTGGTGAACCTCTCCCATGGGAAGTCATCCCTGAAACTGGCATAAAAAGCAGTTTAACGGGAAAACCTCTGAGCGAAGAGGAGATACTGAAAGTTGTAGCTGAAGAATTAAACATACCATATGAAAAGATAGATCCCGTCAAGCTGGATCTTAATTTTTCCTCAAAATATATCACGAGACCATTTGCAAGGAAACACAATCTGGTTCCTTTGAGGGAAGAAGGGGAATATCTTGTGGTGGCAACATCAAACCCCTTCAACCTGGAGGCAATTTCCACTCTTGCCAATACAAGCAAGAAGAAAATAAAGCTTGTTCTGAGCAGCAGGAAGGAAATTGATAAGATAGTCAGAGACCTTATGGGATTCAGAAGCTCTGTCGAAAAAGCTTCTTCAAGCCTTTCTTCAACCTTCGATTTTGGTAATCTTGAACAATATGTGAAAATGAGGGCTGATAGGGAACTTGAAGCCACAGACAGTTACATAATAAATGCAGTGGATTACATGCTCAGGTACGCACTGGATCAGAGGGCAAGCGACATACACATGGAACCGAAGCGAAACGAGGGGATCATAAGATTCAGAATAGATGGAGTGCTTCATACTGTATACAGAGTGCCGAGAGTTGTTCACAATGCAATGGTAGCCAGAATCAAGGCAATAGGAAAACTTGACATCGCTGAGAAGAGGAAGCCCCAGGACGGCAGACTTAAAACAAAATACAGGGACAGGGAAGTGGAAATAAGAATTTCCACGATGCCTGTCGCCTTTGGAGAGAAAGTGGTTCTTAGATTACTTGACCCCAAATTTATGTTCAAGGATCTTCACGAACTCGGGCTTTCAGGAAAAGACCTTTCAACATTTCAAAAATTTATACAACATACTCATGGCATCATACTTGTCACAGGACCCACAGGTAGCGGGAAAACCACCACTCTCTACTCAGTTCTCAAAAAACTTGATTCCCCCGGAGTGAACATCATTACCATTGAAGATCCCATTGAAATGGTATATGAAGGATTCAACCAGATCAATGTAAACCCTTCTGTTGGCCTTGACTTTGCTCAGGCTCTGAGACACATTCTGAGGCAGGACCCCGATATCATAATGGTGGGAGAGATAAGGGATTACGAAACCGCCCGCAATGCCATACAGGCAGCTCTAACAGGGCATCTGGTCCTGAGCACGCTCCACACCAACGACGCTCCCTCTGCCATAACGAGGCTGATAGACATAGGAATCGAGCCTTTTCTCATAGCATCTACACTGATAGGTGTGGTGGCTCAGAGGCTTGTTCGAACAATCTGTCCATACTGTAAAGAAAAAATCGAAGTTGAGGCAGGTGAATTCAGGAATCTGGGCGTGAAGATAGGGGGTGAGCATTCCAGAGTAACCGTTTACAGAGGAAAAGGTTGCAGTAAGTGCAGATATACAGGTTACCTTGGAAGAACAGCCATTTTCGAAATTCTTCCGGTGGATGATGAGATAAGGAAATTGATTGCCGCAAAGGCCCCCGAAGATGAAATAAGAAAAGCTGCCATGAAAAAAGGTATGCAAACTCTTAAAGTAGCAGGTGTAAAAAAGGTTTTGAACGGGGAAACAACCATTGAAGAAGTCCTCAGGGTGACACTATGAGTAAAAAAATCCTTGTAGTTGACGATGAGGAAAATATAAGACTCCTTTTCAAACACTCGTTGAAAATGGCAGGAATAACCGATGTGGAAGAAGCTTCCAATGGAAGAGAAGCACTTGAAAAAATAAAGGAAGACCCTCAAATTAGAGTTGTTTTTTCTGACCTCAGAATGCCTGAAATGGATGGCATGGAACTGCTGGAAGAAATAAACAAATTTGAAAACCCTCCCACCCTCATTCTATTCACAGCGTATGGTGACGAATCAACTCTCATAGAAGCTGCTCAGCGAAATGCCTACGATTTCCTCTCAAAACCCCTTTCCCCTGAAATGATTCAGAAGGCAGCCCTCAGAGCACTTGAGAGAGAAGAACTTCTTGAGAGGAACAGACAGCTTGAGGAAAAAAAAGAGAACTTATATTTCTTTGACAACATTATTGCAAAAAGTAAGGCAATGCTGGAGATATTTGAAGTTGTTAAGAAAATTGCTCCTTACAAGACCACAGTTTTAATAGAGGGTGAGAGCGGAACCGGCAAAGAATTGATTGCAAGGGCAATTCATCAGCTCAGTCCGAGAAGAAACAAAAATTTTGTGCCAGTAAACTGCGGTGCCATTCCAGAAAATCTTCTTGAAAGTGAATTTTTCGGGTATGTGAAAGGTGCCTTCACCGGTGCAGAA
>JALSQH010000146.1 GCA_026985515.1 bacterium | reverse complement strand
AAAATTTCATGGCCTTTTCCTTTTCTCCAGCCCTGTAGTAAAAATTAAAAATTCTCACGCCAATATTGTCAAAATATGGTTGCATTTCATACACTTTGAGAAGCAACTTCTCTGCCACCTTTCTTTCTCCCTTCCCTTCCTCCTTCTCAGCCACTTTTATCAGAGCCCAGAGGGGCCTCCAGTTTATCCTTTCCCCCTTCAGTTCCTCAAGGATTGTGACACTTCTGTCAGGGTATCCCTTCAGGGCGAGAAATGTGGCCAGATACTCCTTTCCCCATTTTGTTCCGGGCACCCATTTCAGTAGAAATTTTTTCCCATACCTGTCCTGCCATATCTTTTCAAATAGCTCTTTGAAGAAATTCCAGTTTCTGTTGAGCAGAACGAGTTTATCTAAAAGGTTTGTTCTGTAGATTTCTGAGGAGGAGGTGATCTCCCCGGGGGTGAGAAGGTCGAGGAGATCTTCATGTTTAATCCTGTAGGGATCTATCCACAGTGCTGTTTCCACGAAACTTTTGTATCTCATACCAAGCATCTTTCTCAACTTTGCGTCCCACAGCCAGAGGTAACCTGCTGTGGGTTTGAGTAGAAGGGCCTTTTCTATTTCCTCAACTGTTCTGACCAGATAGTAATCTACAGGCTTTTTCTGAAATTTCCTGATCCAGTGGAGCGCGTTCAGGGTGTGGGGAAGTGAAGAAAAAAAGAGGACCTCAGTTTCAAAGGTTGAGGGTGGAACAGGTTTTCTTATTTCTACGATGGTATAGACAGAAAGAAAAAAAACAAGTAAACTAAAAACAGGAATTATGAGGTACTTTCTCTTCATTTTCCCTTTATTGTAGCACAAAGGAAATGTTTTAAAAATGGGAAGAATAAAAAAACTGCCATCGGAACTGGTTGAAAAAATTGCTGCCGGGGAGGTTGTTGAGAGGCCCGCATCTGTTGTCAAGGAGTTGATTGAGAATTCCCTTGATGCAGGTGCCACGAAAATTGAAGTGTGGGTTGAGGAGGGTGGTAAAAGACTCATAAGGGTCAGAGATGATGGTACTGGAATGAGCAGAGATGACCTCCTCCTTGCCGTTCAGGAGCATACAACAAGCAAGATCGAGAAACCTGATGATCTTTATGCCATCAGGACTTTTGGCTTCAGAGGAGAGGCTCTTGCATCAATAGGGGCGGTTTCACATCTGACCATAACCACAAGGGAAAGGGGGAGTGAAGAGGGGTGGAGAATTGAGGTGAAGGGGGGAAGTGCGGGAGAACCGGTGGAGACAAATGCTCCAGAGGGTACCGATGTCATAGTGAGGTATCTCTTTTTCAATACACCTGCAAGGTTACGCTTTTTGAAGAGAAGCTCCACTGAGGAAAACTATGTCCGGGATGTGGTGAAGAAGGAGGCGATTTCCTCATGGAATGTAGGATTCTCCTTTTCTGCAGAGGGTAAAAGGAAACTGTATCTTCCCCCTTCCAGAGGGATAAAGGAAAGGGTCAGAACCATCTTTGCTGGAGAAGATTTTGTGGATGATCTGACTGAATTCTCGTTTGAGAGAGATGGTATGAGAATAAGCGGCGTTTACGCTCCTCCAGCTTTTGCCAGGAAGAGAAGTTCATACATCTTCACCTATGTAAATGGGAGATTTGTGAAAAACCAGATTCTTGATGCCGTCATCATAAAAAGTTTCAGAAATTTCATACCTCCTGATCGTTACCCGGTATTTGTGCTTTTCCTTGAAGTTCCCCCTGAGTGGATTGATGTTAATGTTCATCCTTCAAAGCTTGAAGTAAAATTTTTCAACGAAAAAAAGATAATGAGTTTTGTAGGGGAGAGCATTATCTCCTTTGCTCCTGAAGGGGTAGCCACCATGCCTGTAGAAAAGGTGTGGGTGAGGGAGAGTGAAAGAGAGGAGTATGCCACTTCATCGCCGGTCAGAGAAGGGAATCATTCTGTAATAGGTGAAAAGTTCTTTGAATCCCTGTCAGGGACCACAGATGAGGGAATCAAAATTCTGGGACAGGCTTTTGGTACTTACATAATTTATCAGAAAGGGGACTCTCTCTACTTCATGGATCAGCATGCAACTCATGAGAAGATACTCTACCTGAAACTGATGGAACACTTTGAGGGAAAAAGCAGAGCAACCCAGTACCTGCTGGTTCCTGTTGAGTTGAAGTTAAGTGATGAGAAAAGGGAGATATTGGAGAGACAGATTCCCTACCTTGAATCTCTTGGATTTGGTTTTGAGAGAAAAGGGCAAAGGATATATCTCACCGCTTATCCTTCCCTCCTTACCGGTGAGGATGTTGAAAAAATAGTTGAGGAGGTCATTGTAGAACTTGAGGAAGAAGGGGAACCCCTCTCTCTTCAGGAGTACATAAAAAAAATTGCCGCCACTGTTGCGTGTAAGAGCGCCATCAAGGGTAACACTCCCCTGAGTTTTGAAAGGATGAAGTACCTCATTCAAGAAGCGGAAAAGTATGAGGAGTCAAAGTATTGTCCCCATGGCAGGCCTGCAATTTACAGATTGAGCAAAGCCCAGTTTGAAAAGATCTTTTTGAGGGATGAACATTGAAACCAAAGATAGTCGTTATATCTGGACCAACTGCATCTGGCAAAAGTGAGATTGCCTACAGAATGGCGAAACACTTTGGGGGAGAGATTGTTAATGCGGATTCTGTGCAGGTTTACAGAGAATTGAAGATCGGGGCGGCGGTACCACCTGAGGAGTGGATGGAGGAAGTTCCCCATCACCTGTATGGTTTTGTGGATCTGGAGGTGAATTTTACCGCCTACGACTACATGAAAATCGCAAGAAAAAAAATTGAGGAGATTCTTTCCAGGGGGAGACTTCCCATTGTGGTGGGGGGGACTGGTCTCTATATCAGAGCTCTGCTCCACGGGTTGTTTGAGCAGCCTGAGCGGGATGAAAAAATAAGGGAAAAACTGAAGGAGAGAGAAAAATTATCCCCTGGATCCCTTTACAGAGAACTTGAAAGGGTTGATCCCGAGACGGCCAGGAAACTTCATCCTGCTGATCTTGTGAGAATAGTAAGGGCTCTTGAGGTCTGGTATCTCACGGGAGAGAGGATGAGTGAGCTTCAGAAGAGGCATGCCTTTGCAGATTCACCATACAATTTTCTTGGAATCTTTCTCTCATGGGATAGAGAAACACTGAGGAGAAGAATAGCTCTCAGAATTGAGAAGATGATAGAGGAAGGATTGATAGATGAAGTGAGAGAAATTCTTAAAAAGCACAGTAAGGAACTTAAGCCACTGCAATCTGTCGGATATAGAGAAGTGATTCTGTATCTTGAAGGAAAAATTGGGGATACTGAAGAGCTGAAGAAAAAAATTTTCTCCTCCACATGGGATCTGGCGAGGCGTCAGATCATATGGTTCAGGAAGGAGAAAGGGTTTTATTTCCTGAAACCTGAGGAGGAGGAAGTAAACAAGAGAATTGAGGAGTTTTTGAGGGGAAATGAGGTTCCTGCAATTTGAGAAAGATCTCCGAGACCTTTATCTGCGTCTGGTAAGAACAAAAAATCCTTTAAAAAAGGAGATCCTTCGGGATAAGTTTCTGGAGGAGAGGAAGAAGTTAGAAGAAAATTTGACCTACTGGCAGAAGGTGGAACTTGCAAGACATCCGTCCCGTCCCAGGAGCAGTGATTTGATCCCATTGATCTTTGACGAATTTTTGGAGATTAAGGGGGATAGATGTCAGAGGGAGGACAGATCGGTAATTGCTGGACTGGGGAGGGTGGGTAACGAGAAATTTGTGGTTGTTGCTCAGGAGAAGTCAAGGAGGAAGGAAAACATCCTTTCCCCTGCAGGTATAAGGAAAGGGATCAGAATGTTGAAAATGTCATCCCGTTTCCTTCTGCCCGTTGTAACCCTTGTTGACAATCCCGGTACTTTCCCCGGTTTTGAAAGGGAAGAGGAGGGGATGGCATACTGGATATCCACTATGCTGCACGAAATGTATATGGTCCCCACACCAACTCTCGGTGTAGTTATTGGAGAGGGTGGAAGTGGTGGAGCCATAGCTTTCAGTTTAGCAGACAGGATCCTGATGTTAAAACACACTATTTTCATGGTAATTGCACCTGAGGCTTCTTCAACCATAATTTATCGAACGGAGGAAAGGAGCGAAGAAGTTGCCAGAAGAATGAAGATCTTATCAGAAGAATTGTTTGAACTGGGACTGATTGACGAAGTTATTGATGAGCCGCCAGGGGGTGCCCACTGGGATCCAGAGGAGACCTCTCAACATATTAGAGAAGCCATCCTGAGAAACATTGCGGAACTGAGGAAAATGGGAGATAATAAACGACTGGAAAGAAGGAAAGAAAAGTACTTATCCATTGGAGTTAAGTGATGGCTCTTTCCACCGGTATAGTGGTTGAAGGAAAAAGGGTGAGAGCAGTCACAGTTGAAAAAAAGAGGGGAGAGTTTTCTCTGAAGGATGTCACAGTGACTTCTCTTTCAGACTTTTCTCCAGAGGGAACGACAATAACTGCCATTTCGGGAAGAGGTACGACTTTCAGAATTCTCAGATTTCCCTTTACTCAGAGAAGAAGAATTCTTCAGGTTCTTGATTCTGAGCTTGAAGATACAATACCTTTTTCTCTGAAAGAGGTAACCTACGATTTTCAGATGTGGGAAAAGGGCAGGGGCTCCACTATTCTCGTGGCAATTGTTAAAAATGAAGAAATTGAATCATTTTCAGATACTCTCAGGGAGAATTCCCTCAGCGTATCCAGAATAGGTATAGAATCTCTCTATCTTTCCACCCTTTTTCAGTTTGTGGGAGAGGAAGAGGATGTGGCGATCCTCGACATTGAACATGATCATTCAAATTTTACAGGGTGGGCAGGAGGAAAGAAGTTTTATCCCCGTTATCTCTCTGTAGGTGGGGATTTGCTCACAGAGATGATTATGAAGAGGGAGAGTGTGGAGAGGGAGGATGCAGAGAAGATAAAGAGAGGAGATTCCCTTGCCGAGGGGCTGGTTGAGGATTACCTCAAGCTGCTTTCAGTTGAACTTCTCCAGACCATTTACTCCTTCAGGAATCAAACGGGGAGGGAAATAAAAAAGATTTACCTGACTGGAGGAGGGATTCGACCAGAAAATCTTGTGAAAATTCTTGGAAAAGTTACGGGGATTAAGTGTGAGGTGCTCAGTGTAAATCTGGCAGGATATTTTCCCCCTGAACCTCCTGAGAGCTCTTTTCATCTTCCCCTTGCCCTTGCCCTCAACGGATTCAGAGGTCCATTTACAAATGAAATAAACTTTGCACTTCCAGCGGAACAGGGTGAGAAGGAGTGGGCGGAGTTGAGGCCCAGATTGCTGACCACAGGAATTCTCTACACTCTTGTGCTTATTTTTATCATCATCTCCACGGCTATTTCATATTCAAGGGTAAAGAGGGAATATGTTGAGACAAAGAAGATGGAACTTGAAGCCATCCACAGGGCACTTCCCGGAGAAACTGTTTTTTATGATTATGTTGATACTCTTCAATCCAGAATTGATGAATTGAAAAAAAGGTTGCAGAGTGGAGGGGGGAAGAAAAAGATGGCAGTTATAGATGTGCTGAAGTCAATTTCTTCTTCCATGCCGTCAGATGTAAATATCACTGTCACTGATCTTACCATCGAAGGAAGTAATATGCGGTTGAGAGGAGAAACTTCCGATTTTTCCATGCTCGAGAAAATAAGATCATCTCTCTCAAACTCCGGAGTTCTGGAATCTGTGGCCATTGTTGATTCCAGGAAACTTCAGAAGAGCGGGAGAGTTGATTTTACAATAACGGCTAAACTCAAAGGTGAATAATGGAGTTAACGCAGCAGAACAGAAGGTATTTAATTGCCGCTGCTATATTTATCCTCATTTCCCTGATATTTCTGATAGTTGAGTGGTCACTTCTCTCTGGGAAGAGTTACTACGAGCGGAAACTCAGGTATAAAAGAAAAGAAGCGGCAGAGGTTAAAAGGCTGGCTTCAGAGTATCTTAGATTGAAAAAACTTGTGGGTAAAAATGGTAAAAGGGCAACCCGGGGCTCCATACTCGCCTATCTCAGCAGCAGAACGAGAAAACTGGGACTTGAGAAGAATGTTACATCCATTAAGCCTCTGAGGAGTGATAGAAAAAAGGTTTTTGAGATAAGAATGGATAATCTTAATCTCAGTGAAGTGGTGGATTTTCTCTTTGAAATTGAAAAGAATTCCCGTTTTAACACCAGAGTGAGGAGAATACAGATCAGAAAAAAAGTTTCCGATCCAGATCATCTTGAGTTGATACTTCAGATTGAGGTGGAGTAGGAGATGAAGGTTGAAGAGTGGGTTGAAAAAATTGAGAAGAAGGAGAAGCTCTTTTATCTTCTCCTCTTCTTTCTTTTCTTTTTCCTTTTTTTATTTGTAACATTCCCGGGAGGTGAAATCATTGATGAGATAATAGAAAGGTTCAACTCTTCAAGTGATCTGAACATAACCTATTCAGATTTAAAATTCTCCCTCCTTTCAGGAATAAAGGTGAAAAACCTCCACCTCACTTTTCCTGCGGGAGAATTTTCCCTTGAGAAGGTCTCCGTGAAGCCTTCATACACAAAGTTGCTCGGTGGCAAGCTTGATCTTCATATCAGAATTGAGGATCCTTCAGCGAAAGTCAATGCATTTGTTTCTTCTGGAGAGACCTTTCATCTTGATCTGAATTTTTCCTCCCTTGATCTTTCCAGACTTCCTTTTCTTGAGGAAAAACTGCAGGGTACGAAGCTTGAAGGTATTTTAAAGGGAAAAATCCAGATTTCCTATCCCGGGAAGTGGGAAAAGAGCAGAGGATTGCTGGCTGTGGAGGGCAGAGGGGTTACTCTTTCTGATGGTGGTTATTTGAAACTCATAGGTCTCGACACCTTGAAACTGGATACCCTCTCGGTTATGGGAAGGATTGACAATGGTAAATTGAGAATAGAGAATTTCAATCTTGGGGACAGACAGAGGTATGTGAAGGTGGGAGGGAGCGTTGTGCTCAGAACTCCTCTCGAAAATTCCATTCTTGATCTCACCGTTAAAATGAAACTGGACAGCGAACTTGAACAGAAGATTGGTTTGTTTCTCCCGGCAGCAGGTTTCTACAAATCTCCGGGTGGGCTTTACATGAAACATCTGGGTGGCAGACTGGCTTTTTTCCTGAGATGAAGGACAGTGATATTGTTCAGGTTGTAAAAATTTTGCGGGAAACGACGAAAAATTTTAACACACCCATTGTCACCCTTTACAGCAATCAAAAAAGGACACCCTACCAGATTCTCATAACGACTCTTCTCAGTTTGAGAACAAAGGATGAGGTGACTGCTGAGGCATCAAGGAGGTTGTTTACCAGGGCTTCCACGCCTCAGGAAATGGTAAAGCTTTCCCCGGAGGAGATTCAGAAGTTAATTTATCCTGTGGGATTTTACAGAAATAAGGCCAGGAGAATAATTGAAATATCAAGAATTTTGCTGGAGAAATATGGAGGTAAAGTTCCCGATACGCTGGAAGAATTGCTGAAGTTACCCGGTGTCGGGAGAAAAACTGCTAATCTGGTTTTAACGCTTGGATATGATAAGCCTGGAATATGCGTTGATACACATGTCCACAGAATCATGAACAGATTGGGTTATGTTAAGACAAAAACTCCTGAAGAAACGGAGATGGCCCTGAGAAAAAAACTACCACAGAAGTACTGGAAGGACATAAACAATCTGCTGGTTACCTTTGGCCAGAATATATGTACTCCTCTCTCTCCCCGCTGTTCAGAGTGCCCCCTCACACCCTACTGTGATAGAGTGGGAGTGAGGAGGCATCGCTGAACTTTTACTTTTCTTTCTTTTTGAAGACAATTCTCTTTACGCTGTCGTCGTAATCAACAACTATTGTGTCACCATCTTTAAACTTACCCTCAAGAATCTCCACAGCAAGGGGATCAAGGATGTATCTCTGGATGGCTCTTTTAAGTGGTCTTGCTCCATAAACAGGATCGTAACCCACCTCGGCAATGTAATCCTTTGCTCTCTCAGTCAGTTCAATATCCATTCTTCTTTCAGAGAGTCTCTCCTTCAATCTTCTCAACTGAATATCAATGATCCCCTTGATATGTTCCCTCGTGAGAGGATTGAAGATTACTATTTCATCAATTCTGTTGAGAAATTCAGGTTTGAAGTTACCTCTGAGGGCATCCATAACCCTTCTTCTCACCTCTTCTCTGTCACCCACCCTGGCAGCATCAGTTATGAACTGGCTACCAATGTTTGAAGTCATTATGATGACGGTGTTTTTAAAGTCAACTGTCCTTCCATGACTATCAGTCAGCCTTCCGTCATCAAGAATCTGGAGGAGGATGTTGAAAACATCGGGATGAGCCTTCTCTATCTCGTCAAAGAGCACCACTGAGTATGGGCGTCTCCTCACCTGCTCGGTGAGATAGCCACCTTCCTCATATCCCACATATCCCGGTGGAGCACCTATGAGCCTTGCAACTGAGTGTTTTTCCATATACTCAGACATGTCTATTCTTATCATTGCGTTCTCATCGTCAAAGAGAAACTCTGCAAGTGATCTTGCTGTCTCAGTTTTACCCACCCCTGTGGGTCCCAGAAAGATAAAACTACCAAGAGGCCTGTTTGGGTCCTGAAGGCCTGCCCTTGCCCTTCTGATGGCATTTGCAACAGCTCTGAGAGCCTCATCCTGACCAACAACCCTCTGCCGCAGTCTCTCCTCCATTTTGAGGAGTTTCTCCTTTTCACTCTCAAGCATTTTGGAAACAGGAATTCCAGTCCATTCTGAAACAATTTTTGCTATATCTTCTTCGGTGACTTCTTCCTTTAGAAGTCTTTCTTCGCCAAATTTTTCAAGTTCCTTCTGTGCTTCTTCCAGCTCCTTCTGAAGATTTACCAGATCACCATATTTTAATCTTGCAGCGGTGTCGTAATCACCGGTCCTCTCTGCCTGCTGGATTT
Organism: bacterium; assembly: GCA_026985515.1. Taxonomy (GTDB): domain Bacteria; phylum JALSQH01; class JALSQH01; order JALSQH01; family JALSQH01; genus JALSQH01. Next base: position 2,099 of record JALSQH010000146.1, on the reverse strand, counting down.
TTATCTTTGTTTCATCTATTCGTGCTTTAATGTCCTGAATTTTCTGAATAACCTGCTTTTCAGCCTCCCATCTGGACATCAGTTGCTGCAGTTTTTCCTGAAGATTTGCAATTTCTTCCTCCACTTTCTTTAATCTTTCCTTGCTGGCTTCATCTGTTTCCTTCTGGAGAGCCTGCTTTTCAATTTCTAACTGTATTATTTTCCTCTGGAGCTGATCAATTGGTTCAGGAACGGACTGGATCTGCATCTTCAGACGGCTCGCTGCCTCATCGATCAGGTCAATTGCTTTGTCCGGGAGGAATCTATCCGTTATGTATCTGTGAGAGAGTCTTGCGGCGGCAATGATTGCACCATCGGTGATTCTCACTCCATGATGAACTTCATACTTTTCTTTCAATCCTCTGAGAATCGCGATTGTTTCTTCAACTGTGGGCTCTCTTACATATACGGGCTGAAACCTTCTTTCGAGAGCTTTGTCCTTTTCAATGTATTTTCTGTATTCATCAAGGGTAGTGGCACCTATACACCTCAGCTCTCCCCGTGCAAGGGCAGGTTTCAGCATATTGGATGCATCCACCGCACCTTCAGCGGCACCAGCACCAACAATGGTGTGGATCTCATCTATGAAGAGGATTATTTCGCCTTCAGATTCAACCACTTCCTTTATCACTGCTTTCAGCCTTTCCTCAAATTCTCCCCTGTATTTTGCTCCTGCTAAGAGTGCTCCCATATCCAGGGCAACGATTCTCTTATTTTTCAATCCTTCTGGCACATCACCATTGACAATCCTCTGTGCGATTCCCTCAACGATGGCTGTCTTTCCAACGCCCGGTTCTCCTATCAGCACGGGATTGTTCTTGGTCCTTCTCAGAAGTACCTGAATTGATCTCCTGATCTCCTCATCCCTTCCAATAACTGGATCCAGTTTTCCTCTCCTCGCAAGCTCTGTCAGGTCTCTACCATACTTTTCCAGAGCCTGGTATTTTTCTTCAGGATTGTCATCCACAACTCTCTGATGCCCTCTCACCTGCATCAGTGATTGCATCAGAAGATCTCTGGTAACTCCTAACTGGGTGAGTATATCGTAAACTTTTGTCCCCCTGACTTCTATCATGGCAAGGAGAAGATGTTCGGTGCTGACATACTCATCCTTCAGGTTTTTAGCCTCTTCCTCAGCCTTGTTCATAATTTCCTGAACTTTTGGAGAAACATACATCCTGTCCACCGCCTGAGCGCCTTCCACTCTGGGTATAAGCTGGAATGCCTCTTCCAGCCTTGCTTTCACCACGGCAGGGTCAACACCCATCTTCTGGAAAATAGGTACGGTTATTCCTCCTTCCTGTTCAAGAAGGGCATAGAGAAGATGTTCAGGTTCTATCTGCTGATGTCCCCTTTTCATCACCTCTTTATGTGCAAGTTGTATTGCTTCCCTTGCTTTAATTGTGTATTTATCCGGCCACATTTTATCACCTCCTTATGGTAAATTTTTTGTGTTCCCTTCTAAAATGTAAGCAGAAAGTTGGATAAGTCAATCTAAAAATTTGACCTTTTGTGTGCATAATGTTAACATTTAAAGAAATTAGATGGGGAGTCTATCAATGAGTAACAAACAGGGAAGGGGAATCAAGGAATTTTCAAGATTCAGGCCAAGAGCCATCAGAGATTATGTGGCCGTACAGGTGATAAAAGTTGATGGTGAATTTTACTACCTCAAAAATCCCAGACAGATGAAGTATCTTACTCTCTCCGCTCCTGAATTTTATCTGTTTGAGAATATGGATGGGAGGAAGAATTTTGAACAACTTGTAAGACTGTATTTTGAGAAAACCAGGGAATTATCAAGTACAAAAGTTAAAAATTTAATTTTAACCCTTGCCGAAAATGGCTTTATTGAGAATTCTGACCAGCTCTGGAGCATCATACCAAGACCCCGGAAAAGAAGAACTTTTGATGAAATTTTTTCGGAGTTATTCAGAGGAATAAAGTTCTTTCAGACAGGTTACTATGCAGCTGAAGGCTTTTTTGAGTCTCTGTACAATTTTATGGGGAAGTTTGTTTTCAGTCCCTTCATGATCTCTCTCATTCTTATTATTGCTGTA
>JALSQH010000145.1 GCA_026985515.1 bacterium | reverse complement strand
GAGTTATTCAGAGGAATAAAGTTCTTTCAGACAGGTTACTATGCAGCTGAAGGCTTTTTTGAGTCTCTGTACAATTTTATGGGGAAGTTTGTTTTCAGTCCCTTCATGATCTCTCTCATTCTTATTCTTGCTGTACTGGGAATAATTCTCTTTTTCAGTGAAATGTCCTCTGTCCCCCATTATCTTTTTCAGGTTAATGAGTCGTATGGTCTGGGTTTTACTATTACCTACTTTGTAGTACTTTTCCTCTTTTTTAACCGTGCTTTTATAAAAGGACTTGGCCTGAAGGCTGTGGAACGCAGTGTTCTCAATCTTGAATTGTACTTTCTGTATGGCTTGATTTTCCCCCGAGTTGATGATGCTGATGTAATAATGTCGTCAAGGAGAGAAAAGGTATTTTATTATTCCGGGGTTTTCATCTCCTATCTCTTCCCGATTGCTGTTATGGCACCATTTTTTATTTTCTATCAGGGTGAATGGAATTCATACATCCAGATAGCATCATTGACAACTTTTACCTCCCTTCTGATGATTTTTCTGCAAACAATTCCGTTTATTGAAAGTGATGGAGTAAAACTTTTTGAGGAGATTTTCAACATCTCCCAGCTCAGGCTGAGGACCATCACCTTTTTCAGAAGGCGTTTTTTCCTGGGAAAGATGGAACTTTCAAAGGAATCTTACAGAGAGGAGCTGATTTATACACTGGTGGGACTTTATGGACTCCTCTGGCTTGTTCTCCTCGGTTATGTTTCTTTTAAGATTTTCAACATAATTTTCCTCTATGACGCCATTGAAGGTGTGTATTATCTTAATCCAGCCTTTGGTGACATCTTCATTTTTGAACCTCCTGGTTACAGGGTATTCACTGTGCTTCTCTTCCTCCCCGCTGTAATTCTTGCCGTGCTTCTGATTGCCTATCTGATTATCAGATTTGTGGCTCTTGTGGTTTCGGTGATAAAAGAGGCCATGCTCAGATTTCAGTCAGGTAAGGGGATAGTGAGACCTTTTGAGCCGGAAATGCTTGAGGAATTGAAACAGGTTCCCCTCTTTTCCGCCCTTCCTGAAAGTGAACTTCGTGAAATTATGAAGTTTCTCAGGGTTGAGAAATTCCCTGCAGGCAGGAACATCGTTACTCAGGGTGAGGAAGGGGACAAGTTCTACACTATAAGATCAGGTTACGCAGATGTCATATATGAAGAGAAGAGCGGACTGGAGCATGTGGTGGCGGAACTTGGACCGGGAGATTGCTTTGGTGAAATAGCCCTCATTGAGAATGTAAAGAGAACGGCAACTGTTAGAGCAAAAACAGATATTGAACTGATCTCACTTGAAAAAGAGCCCTTCAGGAAGTACCTGATGGGAACTTTTGGCCCCGGGGAGAAGATCACATTTATCATCAGAACCTCTCAATTTCTCAGAAGGTTACCCCTTTTCAGCGACTTTTCCTCAAGAGAACTTCTGGAAATTGTAAGTAAAATGAAACCAATGGAAGTTTCTGCGGGGACAACCATCATTAAACAGGGAGAAAGGGGAGATAAGTTTTATCTCCTCCAGGAAGGGAAAGTTGAGGTCATTCTTGAGCAGATAACTGATGATTATTACAGGGAGATAAAGCTGGCTGAACTTGGACCTGGCTCCTATTTTGGCGAAATTGCACTCCTTAAAGATGTACCAAGGACTGCAACTGTCAGGGCTGTAACAGATTGTAAGTTGTTATGGCTTGACAAAGAGAATTTCCTTTCAATTTTCAGAGAGCATATTGGAGCCATATCAGATATGTTGAAGGTGACTGAGGAGAGGCTCAGAGAGCAGGAAAGAGTAAAAATGGAGAAGGCCAGATCTCAGGAGGCGAAAAAGGGGTAAAGTGACTCCCTCTTTAACCAGATTCATGGTAATTCATGATAAAGCAGGAATTGGGGTAGGGGGTAATGTCCATTGCAAAAATATGCTAAATTGCGGGAGCTGAGAAGGGGAGGAATTCAATATGTTCCCTTCCCACCAGCACGAAAAGAACTTCAAAGATGAAGCTTCTGTTCTCAAAGTTACTTCCATTGATTGAAAGGAATTTCTCAAGTGCAAAAGCTAAGTGTCTGATTTTTCTTCTTGTTACTCTGTTACCCAGTTCATTTCTATCTCTTATTCTGTACCAGGAGGATTTTACCTCCACAATTCTCAATTCTCTTCCTTTCTCCAGTATCAGATCAATTTCACCATAATGTGAATGAAAATTTCTGGCAACCACCCTGTAACCCCTGAATCTGTAGTATGCCTCAGCGAGATTTTCAGCAATTCTTCCCTTTTCCCTGTTATTCATGTATGAAGCTCTTTCTGTGGTGGGGAGTTATTCCAATTTTTTTTATCATTCTCTTATGGTCCTTCGTGGGATACCCCACATTTCTTTCCCATCCGTACTGTGGGTAGAAATTTGCCAGCTTTCTCATCAGTCTGTCTCTCAGAACCTTTGCAATAATGGATGCTGCCGCAATGGAGTAGCTCTTACTGTCTCCCTTTACAACGGTGGCCTGAAAAATGGTAAGGTCGGGAATTTTTCTGTTACCATCTATAAGGACCGCACCTGGTTTGAGGGGGAGATTGTTTATTGCCCTTTTCATGGCAATGAATGTGGCATTGAGAATGTTAAATTTCTCAATTTCCCTTACACTTGCAGCTCCTGCTCCCCATATGAGAACTTCTGAGTTTATCAGCCACTCAAAAAGTTCTTCCCTCCTTTCTCTGTCCAGTTGTTTTGAATCATTGATACCCGATTTGATGATACTTTCTCTGTCAAGTATTATTGCCGCTGCTGCCACCACAGGCCCTGCGAGGGGACCCCTTCCAGCTTCATCTATTCCTGCAACAGGCGTTAATCCTCTGGAGATCAGGTAATCTTCCCACTCAAAACTTATTCCAGGCTTTTTAAACAGCACCGGATAGATCTCCCAATTTCAGTGAATGGTGAGCTGCCTTTAAAGCAATTTCCCTCCCGGAAAAGAGGATAATCTGGATCTTTTCACCCATTTTTCTCAGTAACTTCAGGAGAAGGGTAAAAGTTGAGTCATCTAACTGACTGAAGGAATTATCCACGATGAGGGGAAGATTCCTGTTGAGGGAAACCAGTTCAACAATGCTGAGATATAGGGCAAGGTAAATTATCATAAGATCCCCTTCAGATAGAAGATGCCACCTCACTTCTCTGTCTGCAGGAGCACAGGTAAAGGTTATGGAGTAATCCTCTTCTATTGTCGCTTTGATAAATCTTCTGTTGCTGAGAAAGGTGAGATACCTGTCAAAGCGGTCCTGAACCCCTGCAATTAACTGATCAGTTGTTCTTCTGGAGAGTTTTTCTCCTAACTGAAGCAACTTTTTAAACACCTGTGGAGCTTCATTGTTCTCCTCCACCGGCATGGCTTCGAAGCCCTGGTCCGAAAAGGTGGAAAATCCCACATCCGGGGTAGTTTCAGGGGCTTCTTTCTTCCCCTCCAGTTTTGCAATTTCCTGTTTCAGTGTGTTTATGTCCATGGTTGGTCTTCCAAGTTCCTGAAGTTCCTCTTTTATTCTCGATATTTCCTCCTCTATTTCCCTCCTTTTCTCCTCAACTTCCTCGTAGTTAATTTCCTCTTTTTTTCTCTGCAACTCCTTTTCAAGCTCTTCCCTTTTTCTCACCGATGCCCAGAATCCATCAATCAATTTTCCAATCTCCTTGGGATCGCTGACGCCCAGATACTCTCCCAGTTCATAGAAAACCTTCACTTCGTCTCTGATGCTTTTTATCTTTTTCTTTTCTTCGTCAAGAATTGTTTTTGCATTTTCCTCTTTCTCTTTTATCGTCTTTTCATGAGAGGGATAGAAGACTGTTATAAGGTAGACTGTAAAAACTATTCCGCCAAGTCCAAAGAATACAAACCATCCCGGTAGATGAGTTACATTGGGAAGAATAAATCCCAGAAGGGTGACAACCACGGCAGCAATAAATTTTGGATCCCTTTGATACTTTTTGAATGAGGATTTGATGCTTTCAACTTCTTCTCCCAGTTCCTCTTCTTTTTCTTTAAGTTCCTCCTCTAACTCCTCAGCTTCCCTTTCCAGATCTTTTACCTTTAAAAGTTTTTCTTTAAAATCCACCGGAAAGTTCTGAATTTCTGAATACTTATTAATGAAGGCATTTAATTTTTCCACCTCTTTTTCTATTTCTTTGATTTCACCCACCTTTTCATTGAGGTCAAAGAGCTTCTGTTCAAGTCCCTCCATCTTGAATTCAAGTTCTTCTATTCTCTCGGCTCGTTCCAGCTCCTCTTTCAAAATTTTCAGTCTCTCCTCCCTGTTTTCTGAGGGGTGAGGTTCTGAAGCCATTTCAAAGCCCTCAAAGGGTGAAGATTCAAAGGCAGGTGTGGAACTCTCCACTGTCACAGGAAATTCAATTTTTTCAGGTATGTAAATCATTTCTCTCAGATCCCCTGCTATGGGAAGATCCAGCTCATCAATGAAAAGATTTTCTATTTCCTTTCCTCTGGCAACAGGGGTAAATTTACCATCCTTTTTCTCCTGGAGAATTGATCCACCAGATTCAAAATCCTTCAGGTATTTGAACACCCTGTTTTCACGGGTGAAGATAATTCCAGCACGGGGAGGGGTATCCTGTGGAACCCATGGTTTCAATTTTTCACGATTTTTAAGTGAAAATTCTTCATCGAAGAGGGAGAGGAGAGTTACAGAGAGAGTGGTTTTCCCGGTACCATTTCTTCCATAGATTACATTCAGTCCCTTTTTAAAAGAGAATTTTGTCGCTGAGTAAAATGGCCCAACACTCTGAACGAAAAATTCTTTTAACTCCATTCAAAATGTTTAACTTTCTTTTTTGAAGTTCCTCAGGGCCTTTACTTTTGCAGCTTTCCCAACTTTGCCACGGAGGTAGTAGAGTTTGGCTCTTCTGACTCTTCCCCTCTGTTTTATCTCGATTTTTTCTATCAGAGGTGAGTGATAGGGGAAGATCCTTTCCACTCCGATCCCAAAGGAGATCTTTCTTACTGTGAAGGTCTTTTTTACTCCTTCTCCTCTGATTGCAATGACTATCCCTTCAAAAGGCTGGATTCTCTCCTTGTTCCCCTCTTTTACTTTGAAATATACCCTTACGGTGTCACCGGGATGAATTTCGGGAAGGTCTTTCCTCATGTACTTTTCTTCAACCCCTTCAATTATCATTTCCGTCTCCTTTTAGCAATTAAAAATTCTGTCAATTATTATTGAGGCTGCCGACCTGACCGACAGATGATTAAATTCTCCAACTCCTCTGATTGGCTCAATAATGTCATCAAGGGATTTTAAGGTCTCATCTGTCAGCCCATATCCAGTACCAAAAATTATAACAACTTTTTTCTGTTCCATCAACATTTTCCTGATCCTTTCAGGAGGTACATATTTGTAATTTTCCCTTGCTGTTGTTCCAACTGTGATGATTTTTTCCCTGTACCTGGTTTCGAGATCTTCTATCATCTCTTCTATTGAATGAACAAAAACTGAAAGCTTCAGCGCTTCCCCTCTGTTTGGATGAAGGATTTTCCCCTTTCCCTCTATCCAGTGCTTCTTTATTTTTTCCATCAATTCTATCTGCTTTTGATGTGGTGTAATCAGATAAAATCCACCCAGAGAGTAGGTCCTTGCAAGACGCGAGAGGTCATGAAGATCGTAATTTGTAATTGATGTGGATATGATCCTTCTCTCCTTATCATAAACCGGATGGTGAACAAGGGCAATGTAAAGATTTTTTGATTCATTTTCCCCAATCTTCATACCAGATCTCTTTGAGCAATTTTTTCTCTAAGGGAGAGAGTTTTTTCTGGAGAAGCAGATCAGGTCTCAAATGGTAGGTTTTTCTCAGGGCTTCTTTTAATCTCCATTCTTCAACTCTTCCATGATCTCCACTCAGGAGGACCTCCGGTACTTTTTTGCCCCTCCAGATTGATGGTCGTGTGTAGTGTGGTCCCTCGAGCAGTCCAGTGGTAAAGGAGTCGTTTCTGACCGAGTCTTCCTTTCCCACGCTTCCCGGAATCAACCTGGTGACACATTCCATTACAATTAAAGCCGCTGATTCTCCTCCTGGAAGGACAAAATCTCCTGCAGAAATTTCCAGGTCAATGTATTCTTCTATTACCCTCTGATCAATACCCTCATACCTGCCGCAGAGAAGAAGTATCTCCTCATAACTGGATAGCTCCTCACATATCTTCTGAGTAAGAACTTTCCCCGATGGTGTGAGGAATATTCTTATGCCATTTTTCCCCTCAAAATTATTTTCAATGGCTCTTGCAACGGGCTCAGGCTGAAAGAGCATTCCCGTCCCTGCCCCATATATTTCATCATCTACTTTTCTATGCCTGTCTGATGAGTAACTTCTTATGTCAACAAGATTAACTGTGATGATATGCCTCTCAATGGCTCTTTTTAGAAAGCTTACAGAAAGAGGTGATAAAAAATACTCAGGGAAAATTGTCAATACATGAAAAATCATGGGTAAAAAAGAGGAAAGAGGGTAAACCCCCTCCTCCTTTATTCAATAATTTCCAGAAAAACTCTCTTGTTCAGTTTCGCAGAAGCTGCACTCAGAATGGTTCTTATCGCCTTGGCAGTTTTACCCTCTTTTCCGATTATTTTGCCAAGGTCTTCTTTGGCAACTCTCAGTTCAATAACAGTTGTTCTTTCAGCATTTACCTCTGTTACCTTTACTTCGTCAGGTTTGTCAACCAGTTTCTTTGCAATGAATTCAACCAGTTCCTTCAATTCGCTCATCTTCCACCTTCCCGTTTGATTTTACCTGCTCTCCAGTTCTTTCAGTTTTTCTTTGACCTTCGCCTTTTTCATCAGATCCTTTACAATTTTAGTCGGAATTGCTCCATTGTCAAGCCACTTTTTTAATTTTACCACATCAAATTTAATTTCCGGTGGATCTTTTTTTACATCGTAGTATCCTATGATTTCCAGAAATCTCCCATCCCTCGGGGATTCACTGTGAGCAGCCACAATTCTGTAAAATGGCTGATCCTTTGCACCCATCCTCATCAATCTGATCTTTACTGCCATTGATCCTGTAACCTCCTTTTTAAAATGGTAACATTCCTCTCGGGATACCTTTGAGTCCCTTTTTGTTAATCCTTCTCATTAATTTTCTCATTTCTACAAAACTTTTCAACACCCTGTTGACATCCTGAACGGTGGTACCACTTCCCCGTGCTATTCTCTGTCTTCTTGATCCATTGATGATTGACGGATTTCTTCTCTCCTCTTTTGTCATTGAGAGAATGATTGCCTCTATTTTTTTCAGTTCTTTATCAGGTGGTATGGCATTTTTCATCTGCCTCATCATCTGCCTGGCACCGGGGATCATCTTGAGCAGATCCTCAAGGGGACCCATTTTCTTTATCTGCTGAATATGTTCGAGGAAATCTTCGAGGGTGTACTCATTCTTCAGCATCTTTTCTGCCAGTTTTGCTGCTTTTTTCTGATCCACCTTTTCCTGAGCCTTTTCCACAAGGGTGAGAATATCTCCCATATCCAGTATTCTTGAAGCAATTCTATCCGGGTGGAACAGGTCTATATCTTCCAGCTTTTCTCCTGTACCAATAAATTTAATGGGCTTGCCAGTTACAGCTTTAATTGACAGGGCTGCTCCACCCCTCGTGTCACCGTCTACCTTTGTGAGAATTACTCCTGTCAGATTCAGTCGCTGATCAAACTCCCTTGCAATATTCACCGCATCCTGTCCCGTCATGGCATCTGCCACAAGAAGCACCTCTGCCGGGTCAGAGACCTTTTCAATCTCTTCCAATTCCTTCATCAATTCTTCATCTATATGGAGACGTCCTGCAGTGTCAAAGATGACTGTATCGTAACCTCTCATGAGAGCATATTCTTTTGACTTTTCTGCTATTTCAACTGGATTCATTGATGGATCTGTATCATAAACTGAGAGCCGTGCCTGGTTCCCGAGAACTTTTAACTGTTCAATAGCGGCGGGTCTTCTAACATCAAGAGGAACCAGCAGTGGGGTTCTTTTATGTTTCTTTTTGAGATAGATTCCAAGCTTTGCCGCTGTGGTTGTTTTACCTGAACCCTGAAGTCCAACGAGCATTATCACTGCCGGTGGGGAAACTGAAATCATGGGGAGAGAGGTTTCTCCTCCCATTATTTCCACAAGTTCGTCATAAACAATTTTTATGAACTGCTGGGCCGGTGTTAAACTGCCTATTACTTCCTGACCAAGGGCCTTCTTTTTTACATCTTCAACGAATTGCTTAACAACTTCGTAGTTTACATCGGCTTCAAGGAGACTGATTCTTACTTCTCGCAGAGCCTCTTCTATGTTGCTTTCCTTTATTTTCCCCTGACCTTTGAGATACTTTACTACACTGTTTAGCCTGTCGGAAAGCTGATCAAACATTTATTCTCTCCTCTTCTTTCTAAATAATATAAATAATACTTCAGAAAGGTCAGCAAAGTCAATACAAAAAATTCCTGATTCCAGTATCATGGTTTCATTATACAAAAATTGACCTTTTCTACAAGGCACGTTTATTGCTATACTATAAAGCGGGGGTGCTTATGAAGAGAGTTTTAATCTTTCTTCTTTTCCTGGTGTTTTTTGTTTCTTCCTGCGGCAAAGAGAAGGAGAAGCCTTCTCCTCCTCCGAAACTGAAAGATGTGATAGCGGTCAATGTTGAGACGGGTGACAGATTTGTCCTGATTTCATGGATTCTTCCCGATGATCCCCATGTTAAGAAGATAATGGTGAGAAGGAAGGAGAATTATCCTGTAGAGGGTGTGACAGATGGTACCGAGATCTATTTCTCTGACCTCACCACCTCAGTGTATGATGACGCAGTTTCAAATGGTGTCCTTTATTACTACAAAATTTTCACCAGTGATGGTAAACATTTTTCAAAAGGAGTGATGGTTCAGGCCATTCCACAGATTCCACCAGATCTCACTCCACCGGGAGAGGTGTATGATGTTTCTGTTACAGAGGGGGAGAACTTTGTGAAAATTGTCTGGAGAAATCCGCCGGATCCAGATTTTAAAGGTGTAATTGTGGTAAAGAGGGAGGGCTCCTGTCCCCAGAGTTACGAAGATGGAGAGGTGCTTTACAACGGAGTGCTGACAGGATTTACAGATAGAGATGTGAAAAATTTTCACAGATACTGTTACGGATTGTTTACCTACGACGATTCGGGGAACTATTCCTCCGGAGTCATGGTCTGGGCTGAACCCTTTGATATTACTCCTCCACCAGATGTTGAAGCTTTTTATGTCTCACCTGCAACTGACAGGGTGGTGGTTTCGTGGGTTAATCCGGAGGATCCAGATTTTGATCATATTGAACTGTTCAGAGATGGAAATTTGCTTTTTACTTCATCCGGTACTGAGGAGGTCTATATTGACACGGGTGTCGTGACAGGTGAAACGATTTCTTATCATATAACTTCCTGTGATCAGTATGAAAATTGTACCACGGGACTGACGAAAAGTGTTACTGTCCCGGTTGTGGCTGATACGGTTCCCCCATCTCCTGTAGAAAATTTTAGCGGCAGACCCTATCCTCCTGGAAATGGTTCAATTCTTGAGTGGAAAAATCCATCTGATCCTGACTTCGCCTTTGTTGAGATTTACGTTGCACCAGATTCCTGTCCAACTTACATGAGTGGGATGCTTGTTTATGCGGGACCCTCAACAACATATACGGATCTTTCATGCGGCGGTGGTGGTTGTATAAATGACAGGAAATACTGCTATACCGCATACGCACTTGATGCTTCATACAATTACAGTGAAGGGGTAACATCTATTGTTATTCCTCATGACAGCGTACCTCCCTCTCCTGTTACTTCTCTAACCGCCTCTTCAGATGAAAAGGGGTATGTCTACCTGCAGTGGTTAAATCCCGGAGATTCAGACTTTGCAGGGGTGAATCTTTATGTTATTGATGGAAAGTGCAGAAAAAATCTGTATACTCCTGATGAGCTTGAGTCCCTGAGTGCTGAAGGGTATCCTGTGGTTCTGACAGGGGAGGGATCAGAATATGTGGACAGGAATCCTCCTCTTCCCTCAGACAGGGCTCACCTCTGTTACGCTGTGTCTTCAAGAGATGAAACGGGTAATCTTGCTCCCGCCGCTGTAACCACAGTCACAGTTATTGACACAACTCCCCCTCATCCCCTTGTTTCTGTTGAGGCAGAATCATTGAGAGACGGGAGTATCTTCTTTAACTGGACTTATCCGGGTGATCCCGATGTTAAGGGAGTGAAGATTCTTCGGAGAATGGCAGAGAGTCCAGATGATGATTACTTTCTCCCATGCAACGATAATGAGATAGCATCTGTATTTTATCCTGAAGATTCCTTCCTTGATTCCACCCTCACCGGTGCCTCGGGTGCCTACTATAACTATACCTTCTGTGTTTACGATGAGTGGCAGAATTATTCTTTACCGTATGAGATAACAGTTAGGTCCTTTGACAGTCAGCCTCCATCTCCTGTATCGGATGTGACATACTATTCTGACCCTGATGGTAACATGGTAGAAATCTTCTGGAGTCTGCCTTCGGATCCTGATCTTGCAGGTGTTGAGGTTATCAGGAAAACTGGAGGTTATCCAGTTTCACCAACTGATCCAGAAGGGGTAATTCTGCTGAGGGGGATGAGTTCTGAATTTACTGATCTATCTGTGGTATCCGGGAATGTTTATTACTATGCCATTTATGCCTACGATTATAATAACAATTTTTCCAAACCGGTCTCTTTTAGTGTGGAGGTTAAAGATGTTCAACCACCTGGAGAAGTGACCCACATAAACTTCCACGATCCATTTACAACGGATAGTTTCAGGATAACCTGGATAAATCCTCCGAATAATGATTTTGCTGGTGTCACAGTTATTGTAAATAAAACTGGCGTACCCCTTTCTCATAATGATGGGGAGGTTCTCTTCAGAGGGAAGGGAAGCAGTTTAATGGTCACTCAACCTCCAGATACCCTCTGGTATTATGCCTTTTACACCTCTGATGAAGTACCCAATTATTCAGAGGGGGTAGTGATACCCTATTATCGAGCCCCTGTAACTCATGTGGCGGGGGGTACGGTGGGTGAGAGAATCAATATGATTGGTTACCATGGACGGCTC
>JALSQH010000144.1 GCA_026985515.1 bacterium | reverse complement strand
TTTTGAGTTTAACCCGGTAACCATCACCAACGGCTCCAGTAAAGCAATCTGTTTTCCCGGTTTCAGGCAGGGGATAAACTTTTACCACCAGTGGTCGTGTTCTGAAGATCTTGGTCCCCGTAAAAAAATCAAGCGGTACACTCAACTTTGCCGGTGGAATAACCAACTTTCCCGGTGAAAGAGGAATCAGGGCAGTCCTTAACTCCTGAATCTGGTATGGATAACCATCAATTACGATCCTTCTGGTAATGGGCTCTCTCAGCAAGTCGTACTTCCATACTCCTTTAAAGGAAGGAGGAGAATATGAGGGGTTACCCATAATCGATATTCTGTTGATAAAAATAAATCTGTAGAGAAACTCTTCACCCACATATACTTTTCTCTTATTAACCTCTGCCAGCACCCCTATTCCAGAATACCTTATACTTTGCGGAATGTTATAACCTGTAAATGAAGCCGCATAGTTACTCCCGGTTGAAGATGTGGCAGGTAGCTGATAGGTTGTTATAACTTTTAAAGTCAGAGGATTGATATAGTACCTCTTTCCTCCCTGCTCAACAAAAATATCTTTAATGGTTATTACCCCAGAATGAAGAGGCTTTAACTGGAGAATCACATCCTTCTCTGCCTGAAAGGAACCATTAATCACAGAAATACTTGTACTGGTGGAACTGCCAACTATCTGGAAATCTTTACTCAAGCTGCTTATATCAGGGTCAGGGATACTCCCAACAGAGCCGCTTATTTTTATGGTTAACTGTACAGTATCATCAATGTAAATTTCTTCCCTGTCAAGTGAGGCACTTATAGAAATCTCACCAGCATGGAGATATGTAGAGCAAAAGAACAGGAACGAAAAGAATAATAAGAACTTACCAGTCCTTGTCAATTCTTCCCTCCGGCACCGGCTGATTCACAGGAGGTAATCTCTTCTGCTGATTCTCCAGGCTCTGAATTATAGCCTGAGACTGCTTATTTTGCTTTTTCTTATTTTTACTTTTAGCGGTCTTTTCTTTCTTTTTTTTCACCTTTGCGGCACCAGTCTTTGTTGCTCCACCTCCTCCGCCCCGTCTCTTAATCTTTCTCAAAAGAAGCTCAAGATTGTGCCTGGCTGCATTGTTACCGGGATTCTGCAGAAGGGCAAGCTTATACATTTCAATAGCATCCTGATACTTCTTCATAAGTTCAAATGTTTTCCCAAGATTGTAGTATAACACATCCTTCGGAATCCTTCTGTTGTTGGTAAAGGCAAGTTTAAAGTGATCAATGGCACTACTGTAATCCTTTTTCTTAAGATAAGCAAGAGCCCAGTCAAATTGAAAATCATCCCTTCTGGCATATTTCGCTGATAACTTCTCAAAAATTTTAATAGCATCATCAATTTTTCCTCTTCGAACAAGTTCCCTGGCCTTTACAATTTTATCAGGTTCGTGATAAAAGAATGAAGAGGAAAAAATTAAACTTGAAAAAATGACACATAAAATTATAAGGAATTTACCTCTCATATCTCTTCACCCTCAAGAATGCCTCTATCATCATAAAAAGAAATAGAGGAGCTCCAAACCAGTAGAACCTGTCCTCGTAATGAGAGTAAACTCTCCTTTCAATAGTGCTTTTTTCTATCTGTTTTATACTTTTCAAAATTTTCCCTGCAACATTACCATTTTGAAATTGAATAAAAGTTCCTCCTGTTACTTCAGCCAGCTTTCTCAGGGTCGCGGTGTTTAACTTACTCACAACTATTTTACCGGATTCATCTTTCTTATATCCAATCAGATTACCCTTCTCATCAAAAATAGGAACCGGTTCCCCGGTAGGGGTACCCACTCCAACAGTAATAATAGTGATACCTCTCGAAGCAAGCATCCTTGCAATCTTCAACGGATCTCCCCCGGTTGTATCCTCACCATCGGAAAAGAGAAGAATAACTTTACTCCTGTCCTTTGCATTCTTATCTGCGTCAAGAAGTTTCCAGGCCTTCTCAAGAGCATCTGCTATGTTTGTTCCCTGATACTTCATCATTGAGGTAGATAAATTTGTTATAAATTCCCTGGCAAGATCGTAATCAGTCGTAAGCGGCATAATAACTGCACCTGAACCTGCAAAAACCACCAGACCAACCCGGTCCCCCTTTAACATTCCAAGCAAAATTTGAAGTTGCAATTTTACTGCACCCAGCCGGGATGGAGAAACATCTCTGGTATCCATACTTCTCGAAAGATCTACCACAAAAACAATGTCCCTCCCAGAAAATTTGTGTATTTCAGATTGCAAACCATACTGAACCCTGGAAAGCATCAGGGCAAAAAGCGGGATTGTGAAAATATACACAAAGGCCAGATACTTTCTACCTCCATCACCACCCTTTCTCAACTTCTTTATCTGCTCGGGAGAAAACAACTCGTAAAACTCTTTCCTCTTCTTAATTCCTCTCCACCAGAGATAAAGAACAGGAAACAAGAAAAGCGAGAGTAAAAGGAGTTCTCTATGCAGGATCCTCATGGCACCACCAGCATAAAAGTATTTTCAAGGAATATGCCTGTTATATACAAAATAAAAGCTATCCATCCCAGCAAGGGGAAAAGTTCCCGGTAGGAGTGGTAAATTTTAACCTCTACTTTTCCCTTTTCCATTTTGTCTATCTCTGCATAAATTCTTTTCAGCGCGTCTTTGTCGGTGGCAAGATAGAATTTACCGCCAGTCATGTATGCAATTTTTCTGAGAAGGTCCTCATTGAGGTGAATATCCCCTCCGAAGAATTTTCTTATTATGCTTTTTTTACTACCCATT
>JALSQH010000143.1 GCA_026985515.1 bacterium | reverse complement strand
GGAATGAAAAAATTGTATGTACTTTTCCTGTTGATCCCCGTGCTGGGTGGATGTCTGGTTCCTGATCCCATAGAAACTGAGCCTCAACATAAGAATCTTCCCCCTGTCATAGAAGCCTACTCACCCACTCAGTCGTATGTTATTCTGAAACCCGGAGAGACTCAGGTTTTTTCAATTGATAAGGTTAGAGATGAAGATCCAGAAAATCTTTCCTATACCTGGTTTTTAAATGGTGAACCAATTTCAAATGGTACATTTATACGTTTTGTTGCCCCTCCCATAAAGGGGGATAGAGAATATTTTACACTGGAGGTGGTTATAAGTGATGGAGAAAATGAAACTAAGTGGTGGTGGACTATTATTGTTACTTCTTCTTAGCTTCCTGGGATGTGAAAACAGGTCCCCACCTCCTGAAAATTTCCAGGGAGTCATAAAAGAATCTCCCGAGGATTATACGGTCAGAATAGTTCCCCCTGAAAGCTCCGGTTATCTCCCCTTCTCCCTTCCCCTCACAGAAGTTGTTGATTTAGAAAAGATTGTAATTCCAGATACAAAAAGCATAAAAATTAAAGTTGATTATGAAGAAGATTTCACTTTTCTCCTCAGGGTCACTGTTCCTGAAAGTCGCTATTACGTTGTTAAGGAAGAGTCTACGGGAAACATTTTCTCCATTGATATACCTGATACATCAGTTATTGATCTGGAGATCTTCCCTCTTGTTGATGAACTGCCTCCTTTCAGAGCCAGCTACAATGTGAAGGAACGACCATATATTTCTGTATCCTACCCCTATCCTGCGTATGTTACGGGAAAAATTGACTCAGAAGATGATGATTTTCTGGATGGCTACAGAGTAAAACTTTTAACTGAGGATGGTTTCAGTTCAGCTTCTGCTTCTATAGATGATGGTTATTTTAAGATTCCTGTTTCACCCTCTGAGCATTACACCATTTTCGAATTGTTCAGTGTCAGGAATCAATTCTTCCCGGATTTTGAAATGGAATTTCCTCACCCTGTAACCTGGAGAGACCTTGATTTTAAACTTCGTGGGACATTTACAGAAGAAACCCTAACTCTGCTCCTTGATCCCCAGCAAAATTATCCATTTTTCTTTTCTGTTCTTGGTGAAACCACACTCTCACTAACCAGCGGTAAACTCAGCGCCAGGGGATATATTAATAATTCGGTTTTGCTGACCAGCATATTTTCTCAGATTAAAATGGTAGAGGGTAGTTACGATGTTTATCTTACCCCTTCTTCCGTTTCAGGATATGCTACCTGGGTTACCTCATTTACTCTGGAGGGAGCGAGAGAACTTGATGTTAAATTTACACCTGCGAAGGATGTGACGGTAAGGGTATTTGCCCCTGATGGTAAACCCCTTTCCGGTGCCAGTGTGGAAATTGAACCTGTTCCTGGTGTGAAGAATTTACAGACACTTCCTGTCAGTGGAAAAACAAACTGGAGAGGAGTTGTAAGGCTGAAATATGACTACAATTTTCCTTTTTCTTTCTCCCTGATCAGAGTTTTTCCTCCCTCATATTACAGAGGAATTGGTGAAATTGTTATTTTGACCGGAGATTCTTTATCTGATGATTCACCTGAAGTTGATATTGTTTTGCCTAGGTACAGGATAAGAAGGCTTAAACTGGTGAACACTGATGAGAAACCTGTAGGAAATGCCAATGTCCAGATTGTGGAGAATATTTCAGGATTAAGTGTGTTCGGAGATTTGACTGATGACAGAGGTTATGTTGAACTCCCGGTTCCAGTGTCTCTAAGAAAATAAAAATGGTGGCGGTGGAGGGACTCGAACCCCCGACACTGCGGATATGAGCCGCATGCTCTAACCAGCTGAGCTACACCGCCACTCGTCCCATATTATACAAAAACTCCTGTGAATTTCAACCATCATTGCTTTTTATGGTACCTTATGGTAAATTTATAAAAAAATGAGCAACGAAAAAGACTTTTTCGACATAACTGAGCTCATAGATGATTATTACGCTGACACCATTTCTCTGCTTGACAATATTGTGGATCTTCTTCTTAAAATTGATAGGGAAATTGAGCAAAGTCCCGAGTCAATTCTTGAAATAAAGGGAATTCTTGGTCCTCTTCACACCATCAAAGGTAGCTCCGGAATGCTTGGATTTTCATCCTTACAAAAGTATGTACATGAAGTGGAAGGAATTATAAAAAGCTATGTGGAAGACCCTGATTTTGAAATCGCACCACAACTCCTTGATTTTCTTTTTGATGTAGAGAAAAAAATAAGAGAGGCTGTTGCATATATTAAGAAGAAGAAAGAGGATTATACACCTCTCCAGAGAGAAACAGATGAAATTTTAAGGGGAAAGGAAGACTTAAAATCTTTTTTATCTCTCAAGAAGCAGAAGAGTTCCTCTCAGCAGGAAGAAGAGAGTGTATCCATCCACAGAGATACGCAGTTAATCAAGGTTGATTTCTCCAAGCTGGATAGACAGATTAATCTTCTTGGAGAGCTCATCATTTACAGAACAAGGCTGGACCAGATTGAATCTTTGTTACTTCAAAAACATGGAAGAGACCCAGAATTACAGGAACTTCTGGAAGTTTCCCAGGCAATGGGGAAAAAGATCACAGAACTGCAGGAAGCCATAATGTCTCTAAGACTACTGCCCATAAAGAATGTGTTTACTGCAATACCCAGAATAGTAAGGGAAGAATCAAAAAAGAGCGGGAAAAAGGTGGAGGTTGTGATCAGAGGTGAAGAGACTGAACTTGATAAATCAGTTATTGATAGATTACATGAACCAATTATGCACATTATAAGA
>JALSQH010000142.1 GCA_026985515.1 bacterium | reverse complement strand
TTGAAAGCATAGGACTTAAAGGATTTGCTCACTGGATGTATGTGCAGTATCAGGAAGAAGTAGGACATGCCATGAAATTGTACAGATATATCTTTGAAAGAGGAGGAAAGGTAAAACTTTATGCTATTAAAGAGCCGCCATCTGAGTGGGAATCACCTCTTCACGCGTTTGAAGAGACTCTGAAGCATGAGCAACATATAACACAGTGTATCAATGATCTCGTTGATCTTGCAGAGAAAAAGAAAGACAGAGCTACCTTCAATCTGCTGCAATGGTTTATAAATGAGCAGGTGGAGGAAGAGGCCAACGACGAGGAGATCATCTCCCAGTTAAAGTTAATTGGTAACAGCGGCCATGGTCTACTGATGCTGGACAGAGAACTGGGTAAGAGGGTAGCAGGTCAGGAAGCTGAGGGTTCAGAGTAGGTAAGTGATTTCTCCCCGAAAGTAGCAAGAAGCCGCCTCTGAGTGGGGTGGCTTCCTGTCATTTTGTCACTGATTGTCAAAATTTCACACAGGGTCAAGTTACCTTTTCTAAAAATTCCATCAAATTTCAGATAGTTATAAATTTTGTTAGAGTGGTATGCTGATTGTGTTACCTCCGAAAAAACAAAAGGAGGTAAGGTTATGAAACGAGTAGCAGTGCTCCTGGTCTTGATTTTCTTCATGATGTTTCCGGTAATTTTATCTGCAGGAGATGAATGCGCCGGGGGAGGAAATGAAGGGGGAGAAAAAAAGAGTGAGGTACACTATACTTCCATCGGTGGCGGTATGCAGGTACTGAGTGAAACCATCTTGGGTGATCACACATACACTGATTTCTTCCTGAGAGGTTCGGTGTTTATGAAGGGGAATATCGTGCCGAAGAAGTTTGGATATTTTGCGCATATTATGTCAACCACATTTCCAGATTACAAAAATAATTCAAGAAAGGTAAACCAGTTTCTACCTGTGTGTGCCTTTGTGTGGATGAAACCAAATAAGTTTCTGGATGTAAAAGTTGGAAATTTGAAGAAACCTTCTGAGTTTACCTATCTGCCCTGCTGTACAACATGGACCTTTGAAAAGCCTCCGCTGATATTTGGGATGATGAAAAAGGACGAGATGTCATTTACTGATACGGGGATTCAGGTGGTTGCAAACTATAAGAAAATGGTTTTCCTCCAGTTAAATGCTTTCAGAACAGATAATTCCTTCAAAGATAAAAAATTTAACCTTTTATACTTTGCAGGATTAAAAATTGTTCCACCAGTAAAGGCAGTAAAAGCGGGGCTCTTTGGATACTATGGTTTTGAGCCACACAAAACCTATATTGCCTCAATTACTACTGTTACTGTCCAGAGATCCTCCATTCTTGCGGGTGGATGGGTTGGATTTAAAGGAGCAAAGCTCTTTGTGGAGTATATTAACTATATAAGGGATACTGGAAGTAAAAAAATTACCTCAAGTGATCTCAATGTGGAGCTTTCATACCTGCTCAGGTTGAAACCATTCTCCCTGAGACCAAAAGTCAGGTATGATGCATTTGATCCAGATGTTGATAATGACAATGATGGTAAAAGTGCAGTGACTGCCGGTGTTGATCTTGTCATAGCTTCCAACCCAAAGAAGGTAATGGAGTACAGGCTCGGGATTGAGTATCAGCTGAATATGGAAGAGGGCACGGAGAAGAAAAACGACACAGTGAGACTTGTCTTCCAGGTGGGGAACTTGCTTAACTGAACAACCAGATAAATCCAGTAAAATTGGATGCAGGAAAGGGGAGCCTAAAGGCTCCCCTTTTTTGTGTGTGGGACATTGTCAAATTTCCTTAGGAGATAGGTCATTGAGTGAAAGTGATAAAATATGTTTAATAAAAGTAAAATTTTTATATAAGAATTTTTGCATTAAAATTTGCATTATAAAAGTAGATCTCCTGAGAAGCCAGTAACTTAGCTGAATGGTACAGATTTTGTATCTAATAAGAAGAGGCTGTAATTTGTTTTTGCAGATTTATTTTGCTATATTTTGAATAAGTTTGTAATAATGAAGGAGGTACGATGAAAAGTAGCAATCCTTTGTCAGTTCTTGACTATCATTTTCAGAAGTTGAAGGAAAGGTACAAAGCTGCAGAGACATTGAGATCAACTTTGAACAGATTGAACGCAACTGAGTTTAATTTAATTAAGCTCTTTGAACCCAAACACAGGGAGAACAGAGTTTCTGACCTCATAGTTGAATTACTTAAACCAGATGGTATGCATGGTCAGGGAGATGTTTTTATTAGAAATTTTCTAAAAATTCTTGATGAAAAGATGAATGGTAAGAACAGAGATATTGGTTACTGGAAAAATGCAGTTGAGATAAATGTTGATGTTAGTAGGGAGTATAACACAGGTAATGGAAGAATAGATATTTTTATGGAATTTGATAATGGTGGTGGCAACAGTTTTGCCATAGGAATAGAGAATAAAGTTAATGCAGGTGAGCAGGAGGAGCAGTTGAAAAGGTACAATGATTACTTGAAAAGCTGGAAAAATTATCTGTTGATTTACCTTACCGCTGATGGTAAGGAGGCGACAACTCTGGATGAAAAGGAGAAGGAATCATTAAGTACTGCAGGGAAGTATCTTGAGATAAGTTATGAAGATCTTTTAATTCCATGGCTTGAAACAACATTGAAGGAATGTGAAGCTGAGAAGGTGAAAATCTTTGTAAAGGATTTTATGGAATGGATTAAGTTATTGAAAAAGGAGGATCATATGAGAGAGATTGATAGAAAGGTGATTGAGGATTACCTCTTGGATAAAAATGTTTGTGAGAAGGAGAGGAAGGAGAGGATTGAGGTAGCGTGGATGCTAAGGGTTTTACCTGATATTTTTAAGAAAATGAG
>JALSQH010000141.1 GCA_026985515.1 bacterium | reverse complement strand
GAATAATCTTTGATGAGGAGGGGAATATTGAGGAAGAAACCACTATCATGCAGCCATCCTTCAATCTTGATGAACTACCTCTCCCTCCCGGACTCAACCTTACCCTCGAAGTTATAAAGGGAAACGACAGGGGTAAAATTTTCCACATCAGAAAGTCAAGGGTGAAAATAGGAAGGAAGGATGTTGATATACCTCTGGATGATATAAAAGTGTCACGAAAGCATGCCGTGATTGAGGCTATTACACGGGAGAATATTTTTCTGAGAGACCTGGCAAGTAAAAATGGAACCTACCTCAATGGAGTGCTTGTTTTTACAAGGAAACTGAAAGATGGGGACATCATAAAACTCGGTGATACGGAGATAAAAGTTAACATTTCATTTGAGGAGTGAATGACTCAGGAAAAACATCTTCTCACATCTGATGATATATACGTTTTATCAATTCTTGGATGTCTCTACAGATTTTTTGCAGTTTTTGTTGCCTTTGTCCTTCTATATTTCTCGTGGATAGGTGTGCTTGGTATTGTACCAGTTTATCTCACGACAATTCTGGTTATTTCTCTCATTTATGCTGTGTCAAGTTTTATTCTGCTGCGCCGTTTTAACAGATTCCAGGAACCAGAAAGAAACAGGTGGCTTTGCGCGTATGCAAGAGGCGTAACTCTCATTGATATTCTTCTCCTCAGCGCAGTTTGTCTCTATCTTGGTTGTTTTTCCTCCAAGCTTTCAATATTTTTTGTTCCTGTTGTCCTTTATATTCCCTTTGTGTTTGATAAGGGAAAATATAAGAATTTACTCCTCCTTTACATAATCCTTCTCCTTTCTCTGACAGGGGTTCTTGAAAGCAGGGGGATGCTTGGTGGAGCCAACATTATTCGGGATTTTATTGAGGCTCACTATGGTGAGGTTGTAAATCTTTTCTTCATACCTGGTGTGATTTTTTATATTCTTCTGTTCACACTGATTATAGAAACCCTGAGAAAGAGAATGGAAAAAAACTTTGATAGTCTTTACCGGGAGAAGGAAAGATTCCAGGAACTTGAGAAGTTTCTTGAAGATGTCCTCTCTTTTCTCCCTGTTGGGGTGGTTATCTGGGAGGGAGAGAATATTCGTTTTTACAACAGAAGAATTATGGATATTTTTGAGTCGGATACGCTTGAAAAGTTGCTTCAAAGATTCAGAGAGACCGGTCTTTATGACTTAATTGTGAATGTGAGACCTGAGGAGGATCTGGTATTGTCTGATTATCCCCTTCTGGTCAATGATAAGAAAAAATATCTTGAAATACATGTAACCATGCTTAACGAGAATGTTAAAATTGTTTCATTTAAAGATGTTACTCGGGCAAAGATCCAGGAAGAGAAGGCAAGAGAAGCAGAGGCGGCGATGCTGAGGCAGGATAAACTTGCCACAATAGGTCAGATGGTTGCCGGTATTGCACATGAACTTAACAATCCCATAACAGGTATAAGCACTTACGCTCAATTGCTCCTTCATAAATTTTCCAGGGGAAGAGAGATAACTGAAGCGGATCTGGATAAGTTGCAGAAGATAATAGCCGATACAGAAAGGGTATCAAGACTATTTGAAAACCTTCTCCATTTCTCAAGGCCTTCCCGCAAAAAGGAAAAACTCAATGTTAACAGAATAGTAAAAGAGGTTCTTTCTCTCTTTGAGTACCAGTTCAGGAAAAACGGAATAGAGTTAAAATTGAATCTTACAGAACCTCTGCCACCTGTTGAATTTGACAGGACCGAACTTGAAGAGATAATTGTTAATCTTATTCAAAATGCACTTCAGTTCCTTGACAAGGAAGAAAAATGGATTTTGATTGAAACTTCACTGCATGAGGGAAACGAGATTGAGATAGCCATTGAGGATAATGGTATAGGGATCCCTCCAGAGGAGATTGACAGAATATTTACACCATTTTACACGACAAGGGAAAAGGGAACAGGGCTGGGTCTCTCAATAGTTTCAAATATCCTTGAGAAAAATAACGGCAAAATCATGGTTACTTCCAAGCCGGGGAAGGGCAGTAGATTTATGGTGCGAATCCCGGTAGCGGAGGATTTATGAGTCTGGAGGGGGAGGTAAAAATCTTTTCTCGATTTTTTCCAGCGATCTGATGATATTTTTCTTAACAGCGGGAAAATCTTCTTCAAGTTCTTTAAGTATCTTTTTTATAATTTCCCTCTTTTCCCCGCGGAATTTTTGGAGGGGGCAAGGATTGTTGATAACATTCCAATTTAACTCTCTGGCGTATGCTCGAGTGTCTTCTTCCATCACATAGTAGAGGGGTCTGATTACAATCAGATCGCCATCATCATTGAGAAAGCGGGGAGACATTGCCTTTATTTTGCCATTATAAAAGAGATTCAGAAGGAGAGTTTCTATTACATCGTCGGCGTTATGACCCAGTGCCAGTTTGTTGAATCTGTGTTCCCTTGCAAAGGAGTACAGTAGCCCTCTTCTGAGTCTTGAACAGAGCACACATGCATTTTTATGATTTTCCATTTTACCTGTTACAATGGAGGGTATTTTAGATGGAATCAGGTGAAAAGGAATTGAATTCTTTTCCAGAATCCCCCTGATAAAATTCACTTCTTCTTCTGGAAAATTCATATCAACCATGGCAGCTTCTATCTGAAATTTTCCTGGTCTGCTCAATCTGAGGTGGTGCAGGTAGTCTACCAGCACAAAACTATCTTTTCCCCCCGAAAAACCTATAAGGATTCTATCACCTTCTTCTATAAGTTTGAACTTTCTGGTTGCCTCCCCGGCTCTTTTGAAAATTCTCCTTCTGAGAGCAATAAAGGCGGGATTAACACATTTTCCGAAAATTGTTTCCACTTATGGACAGGAAATTATTTTTTTCTTGTTCTTCCAGTGAAATCTTTTTCCTCTGGTGCAGGGGCTATTTTTGCGATTCTGTCCATGGGGATGGTGACCCATCCATTCTGGGTCCTGAGGTAAACCTCAGTCTCATTTGCCTCAATGAGAATTCCCTTGTATGTTACCCCCATAGAATAGACAATCACATTTTTCCTTTCCAGTTCCTTCAGTATGTTTGCCATATCCACCTACCTGCCTTTGACACAAAAAGTTTTATAACACTTTTTTAAAATTGTCAAGACTAATACTTCCTTTTTCTTCTTCTCCTGTGCCAGTAAACCCTTCCTTTTTTCCCTTCAATGTCCCTTATTAATCTGTCTATCCATGAGGGTACAGGGGTTGAAACTTCAACAGGTATTTTTTTCTCCTCTCTTTTGACATTGTCCTTTTCCAGTTCCAGAATGATCTCTCTTGTACCATCTCTGTTGAATTTGATGCTGGTTACTCTTGTGAAGTACTTTTTGTTGTCTCTGGTAATAACATACCGCTGATCAAGGGAATAGATTCGAGTATCAAATTTCACGCTTCTGTAATTGAGTTCCTCACAATAGAAGAGTGTTTTCATCTTACCCTCCTTAATCATCATTGTATTACATATAACATTTTTTTGCAAACAGGAAGGTAATGGGGTTATAATTATGTAAAATGGAGAGGTTTCATGAGAAAACTGAAAATTGACATCGGCTATCAGTTTATTTTTGCCTTTCTCTTTGTGATTGTTTCAGTTATCCTTGGTTTTGTGCTGGTTGAGTGGTTGAATCCGGGAGAGTGGTACAACAACGTTGTTTCAATTGCCATTGCCATAACTGTTGGTCTCATCATAGGGATCCTGATGTCAAGGTCCCTTGACAGGGCAGTTGAAACCCTTGGAAATTTTACAAGAAGGATCAGAGAAGGTGATCTCGGTTACACTCCTTCTTTCAAGAGATTCTTTGATGATGAGCTTGCAAAATTGTATAGCGAACTTCTCAACATGAGGGAAGGGCTGAGGGAAATGGTTGAAGAGATAAAAAATGTTTCCTTTGGGATAGATGAACTCTCCAAAAATATTCTTGAATCATCTGAAAACATCTCTGTGGCGGCAGAAGAGGTGGGCAGCTCGGCAAGGAGATTGGTGAAGAAGGCGGAAGAGCAGCTGGACATTTTTGAAAATGTTAATGATTCTCTTGGAAATTTGAGGAAGAGGATGAAAGAAGAGGTGAAGAAGGTTATGGATATTTTAAAACTCTCTGATGAAGCAGGAAGGAAAAGCAAGAGAATTTTGCAGAATGTAGAGGAGCTTATCAGCGATCTTAAAAGAGTTCTTTCAAACATTGAGAATTCAAGCAGCGGGATGCTCTCCCTGATTGGAAAATTAAAGGAGATTGAAGAACTTGTTGAGATAATTGATGATGTGGCGAGAAGAACCGATATACTTGCTGTAAATGCAGCCATAGAGGCAACGAGAGCCGGTGAGTATGGCGAGAGTTTTTCTGTTATTGCAGAGGAGATAAGACATCTCGCCATTCATACGAAAAATTCCACTTCTGAAATCAGAAATGTGATGGAAGAATTGAAAGAAAAAAGCAATGCTGTCAGGAGCACAATTGAGGAAACCAGTGAGAGTGTTACAGAGGGGAAGAGTAACCTTGACAATGTTTATGAAGCAATTGAAAATGTTTCAGATAATATTGATGGCTTTACAAAAAGCATAAAGGAAATAGGGACCTCATTTATTGAGGGGAGCAGAATAATTGATTCGGTGTCGGGCGATGTTGAAAGGGCGTCGTCCATATCAAGAGAAACAACCATTTCCCTTAGTGAAATAGCAAAGTCCATCGAATATGAGGTGGAATACCTTGGGAAAATCTACGAAGAAGTGAAAAAGTTAAACGAGTCAACTGAGAAACTGAGACAACTTGTGATGAGATTCAGGACATAGATGAAGTATTTTCTGGTTAAAAGCTCTGATGGGTCACTTCTGGCAGTCCCTCTGGAAAGGGTTGATGGTGTGGAGGAGGTGGAGAAGGTTTTTTCAATACCCTTTTACCGGGGGAAAGATTTGAAGGGGGCAGTTGTTTTCAGGGAGAAAATTTATGCTATAATTAACAGAGTTAATGCAGAACACATGCTTTTCCTTTTTCTCAGAGGAGGAAGGACGATTCAGATTGAGGGAATCCTGGCGACAGTTGAAGACGAAAAGGTGGAACAGGAAGAAGGTTGGCTTTTGTATGGTGGGGAGCGTTACAGGATAATTGAATTTGCAGAATAAAGGTGTGAGGAGAGTTATGAAGAGGAGAGTTTTGATTGCTGATGATGCGAGATTTATGAGGGAAAAGTTGAAGGAGATTTTTACATCCCTTGATTTTGAGGTGGTTGGTGAAGCGTTTGATGGGGATTCAGCAGTTAACCTCTACCAGGAATTGAAGCCTGATCTTGTGACCATGGATATCGTCATGCCGGGCAAGAATGGAATCGATGCAATTAAGGAGATAAAGGAGAAGGATCCCGATGCAAAAATAATCGTTATAACCACCCTGGGTCAGAAGAATGTGGTGGTTGAAGCTCTTGAGGCGGGAGCTGAGGAATTCATTGTGAAGCCCTTCTCCAGAAGAGATATAAAGAAGGTGGTGAATAAGCTTTTTAAATGAGAAAGGAAAGACTGAGAGAATTATTTATTGAGGAAGCTCAGGAGCATCTAAAAGGTATTGAATCCGTAATTTCCGGTTCCCTTCCCGGTGAAAAAGAACTTGCTGAAGCCTACAGGCATGCCCACTCTCTGAAGGGAATGTGTGCCACAGTGGGATTGAGCAGAACTGTTGAAAAAATTCACAGACTTGAGGAGTACTTTTCATCCATCAGTGCCTTTGAAAAAGGAAGAGAGGAAATTTCCCGAATCTACGGGGAAATAAAAAGAATGATTGAAAGATATATTGAGAGTGGGGTGGAGTTAGAAGAGAAAGAGGAAAAAGAGGGGAAGAAAGAAGGCCTGGTTCCTGTAATTAAAGAAACTTCTTCAGGGGAAGGCACATTTAAAGTTGATATTTTCCTTTCATCCTCGCTTCCCATGCCATCAGCTACCATTTTTAAACTCATCAGAAATATTGGAAGGGAACTTGAGATTTACAGAAGCAACGCAGATAAGAACCTGCTTAAAAAGGGTGAATATCCCAATCCTCTATCTCTTATTGTAAAGGGAAATGTGGGGAAACTTTATAATCTCCTGGAAGGTGAAAAGGGAATAATAGGAGTAAATGTTTCTCCTGTAGAATCTCCAGAGCAAAAGCCCCTTCTGGGGGAAACGCTAAGAGTAAGAATCGATGATCTTGATAGATTGATGGATGACCTCACACAATTCTTTCTTCTCAAAGAGAAGATAAAAAGAAAACTTGATCCGGATGATGATCTTTCCTTTAAACTGGATATGCTTGTGGAGAAAATGTATGACAGGCTTCTTGACATAAGGATGGTACCACTGAAAATTCTTGAAGATGGTTTGAAAGAGATGGTGCAGAGTTATTCAAAGGAACTTGGAAAGCGTGTAATACTCACCATTGTTGATAAAGGGGTTTTGATCGATAGAGGGGTGGTTGATAAACTTTACTCCATACTTGTGCATATTATTAAGAATGCAGTTTATCATGGTATTGAAACTCCCGAGGAAAGGAGAGAGATGGGCAAGTCTCCAGCTGGAATAGTTAAAATAGAGGCAGAGGATTTTCCTGATGCATTTCAGATCAGGGTTTCAGATGATGGAAGAGGTGTGGATATTGAGAGGGTCAGGGAAAAAATTGTTGAGATGGGTCTGGTTGAGAAGGAGAAGATCGCAGATCTTTCTGAAAGTGAAATCCTTCAGTATCTTTTCCATCCGGGAATGAGCACCTCGGAAAATAAGGATGTTATAGCTGGCCGGGGGGTGGGACTTGATGCTGTAAAGGAGATGGTTCAGAAACTCTATGGTTTTATATATGTGGAAAGCGAGAGAGGTAAAGGCACTGTTTTTACAATCAAAATTCCCAGATCAGCGATTCTTCAGAATGTGGTAATTGTGATGATGAATGGAGAAAGGGTGGCTTTCCCCTCTTATATGGTTGAGGCACTTGTTTCAGTGGATGATCCAGATAATGTGAGGTTTAGAGGAGAAAAGATAGAGGTAAAGGGGGTGCCATCCGGGACAGCACTTATCTTTGGGTTTAGAGGGAAATATCTTGGATATTTTATTGAGGAAGTGGAAGAGATTGATATGGTTCTTGTTAGAGAATTACCATCTGATTTCAGGTCAGTACCCTATCTTTATGGCTACTTTTTCAGAAATGGTGAACCCTCTTTTCTGATCCATCCCGGAATCCTCTGGAGTTACTTTCCGGAGGATCTCAGCCAGTACACATCTTTAAGAAAATAGTAATCTCCCCCCGGATGAATCTTTATGCCCCTGAGGCCCTTTCTGTAAGCGATTATGTTAAAGTGATACCAGAGAGGATAAATGGGAAGGTCCTCTGCAAGTATTTTAAGAGCCTTTGCATAGAGTTTTTTTCGCTTATTTTTATTGAAGGTATGTCTTGCCTCTTCAACAAGTTTATCAAATTCTTCATTGTGATAATGACCCCTGTTTGCTCCCTCGGGAGGAATGCTGTGGGAATCAAAGGCGTAGTAAAGAATATCAGGATCGGTTATTCCCACCCAGGTTAGTGAGTAGATTTGAAAATTCCCCTTCCTTATGTCACTGAAAAATGTTCCAAATTCATAACTCCTCACTTTCACTCTGATTCCCACCCTTTCCAGTTGCCTTGCTATCACTTCTGCTATTCTTCTTCTCAATCTGTTTGTGGATGTTTTGTACTCCAGTGAAAATCTTATTCCATCAGCACCTCTTTTGTATCCAGCCCTGTCAAGAAGTTTTTCTGCCTTCTCCGGGTCATATCCAGGTACAGTGACAGGTGTATATGCCCAGAGTTGTGGAGATATAATGGAGCTGGCCTTACTTGCAAGTCCTCCCAGGAGATGTTTTATAATTTCATCCCTGTTTATTGCAAGAGCAATAGCTTTTCTAACCTCTACCCGGGAAAGGATGGGGTCTTTAAGATTGAATCCAAGATACGAGACATTTACCCCAGGTTTGATAACTATTTCTATTTCCCCGTTTTTCTTTAACTCAGGAAGGAAATCTGGAGGGATTGAGTTCTGGAGTAGTGAGACTTCCCCCCTTTCGAGTTCCATGATTCTTGTTGTGTCGTCAGGGATCACTTTAAAAATTATTTTCTGGAGGTGGGGAGTACCCAGGAAATAGTTTTCAAATCTCGTCAGAACCACCTCCTCTCCCCTTTTAAACTCCTTCAACATGTATGGACCTGTTCCCACAGGTTTAAAGTGGTCCGGGTCATCTCCACAGGGTACTATTCCAACAGCAAGAGCGGTGAGAAGGGGAGCAAAAATCTGTTTAAGGTGGAGAATTACAGTGTATCTATCAGGTATTTCAATCTTCTCAATTGTATTCAGGCTGTTCCGGTAAGGGGAGGGGGAATGAAGAATGCTCTCTATGGTACACTTCACGTCTCTGGAGGTGAGCTCTTTACCATTGTGAAATTTCACCCCTTTTCTGATGTGAAAGATAACTTTTTTCCCTTTTATTTCCCATTTTTCGGCAAGATCAGGTGCAATTTCCCCCCTCTCATTTATCCTCACCAGCCCATCATATATGAGTGAGTTTATCCTCGCAGAATATGCATCTGTGGCAAGCCTTGGATCAAAAATTGAGGGACTTCCCTCAAGTCCCACAATAATTTCCCCCGGATTGAACTTCTTTTTGTGACACCCAATTAACAGACCTGTGACGAGAATGGCAATGAGGAGATATTTAAATTTCACTGATGATCCTCCTCATTTTTTCAACTGTGGTCCTGTAATCATTGCTTTTGAATATTCCACTGCCAGATACAAAAATGTCTGCTCCTGCAAGGGCAACTTTTTTAATATTCTCCACTTTTATTCCCCCATCAACTTCCACCGGGATACCCTTCTCTTCAAGATTGTATCTTTCCTTCAGCATCGTTACCTTTTTCAGAACCGGTTCTATCATTTTCTGTCCCCCAAAACCGGGATTTACTGTCATTATCAGGACGAAATCAACCACATGTTCAATAAACTCAAAGCCCTCTATGGAGGTTGCCGGATTATAAACTACACCGGCTTTTTTTCCTTTTGACCTGATTTTTGAAAGAACTCTTTCCAGATGTTTTTCACCTTCAACATGCACTGAAATCCAGTCTGCCCCCGCTCTTATGAAGTCTTCAACAAAAAAAATGGGGTTTTCTATCATCAGGTGCACATCCAGGGGGAGATCTGTTATTTTTCTGATGGATTCAACAACAAATGGACCCATGGTAATATTTGGAACAAAGTGACCATCCATTACATCAATGTGGATAAGGTCAACCCCGGCCTCTTCAACTCTTTTTATCTCCTCTCCAAGTTTCGTGCAATCGGCAGAAAGAATGGAGGCTGCGATCATTTTCATCAGCAGGGCTCCCTGATGGATTTTAAAAACTCACCAGCAAGTGAAGTGAGGAGTTCCTCAATTTTTTCCCGGTCTCCCCTCATTCCTATTACAACTTTTATTCGTACTTCTTTTCCAAATTTTTCAGGTACAGATTTGATGTAAATGTCCGGGTTTCTTTTTTTAAAATCTGAAATGTATTTTTCCAGCAATGATTCATCTCTGCATGGGGTTTCAACAAATCTTTCACGATAGATATTTCTTTCTTCCAGGTCAGGCTTTATATGGTTTTCAAAAATGTACTTCATCTCTGCAGGAACGCCGGGGAGAGAGTAGATTGTAATTCCATTCTTTTCCCACTTCATCCCTGGCGCGGCTCCCACATTGTTGAAGAGTGGTACTGCTCCTTCTGGAAAGCACGCCATCTTTTTCCTCTCAGGGGTCAGGTCAGGTGATTCAACAGCACCTTTTTCGTAAAAGTATCTGTATCTCTCTTCAACTATCTTCAATGCTTCTTTATTCTCAAAACATGGTGTGTCAAATGCAGCGGCTATGGAGGGAATTGTTATATCATCAGATGTGGGACCAAGGCCACCTGTGGTTATGATTACTTCAACAGGTGAAGATGCAGCATATTTGACTTCCCATATGATTTCCTCCCTGATATCGTCAATCTGGGAAATCCTTACCACCTGGTGACCAAGGGCAGTTAATTCCCTGGCAAGGTAGTTGGAGTTTGTGTCCAGGACTCTCCCCCTGAGTATCTCTCTTCCCACTGAAATTATTGCTATTCTCAAGTGCTCTCCCTCTTCTTAAATCTCTTTACACTATAGTAAATGAGAAAGAGAATGGCAAGTCCACCAACAATTGAAAGGGCAAACTCTGCTTTTCTCATATTCTTTGCCAGGTATTCGATGTTTTCTCCGAAGAAGTAACCGAGATAAACGATTACGGGTACAGAAATTATTGCTGCAAGACCATCGTAAAGGATGAATTTCCAGTAGGGGAACCCCACGACTCCAGCTGACCAGAAGGTAACAGATCTTATGCCCACGACAAATCGTGCAAAGAAGATGGTTTTGTTGCCGTAGAGATTGAAATGATGCCTCACTATTTCTATTTTTTTCTCGGAAAAAATCCTGCGGAAGAATTTCTTTTTGAGAATATTAAGTCCCCAGATTTTACCTATCATATAGATTATTGTGTCACCGCCAAGAACCGCAGAGTAGGTTATTACGAGGGCCGGGAGGAGATGAATGTCACCAGTATAGACAAAATATCCTGTGGTGAGGAGGATTATGTCCTCCGGAACGGGGAATCCCAGCCCGCAGAGGATGAGAAAAAAGAATATGAGGAAGTAAATTATGTGTGCTGAATAGCCACCCAAAAAATTTATCAGATGCTCCACATTGTTTCCCTGGTTAGAGGATTTTTGCAGTTGAAGTTATTATATCTTATGGTAGTGAAAAATCAAATGAGGTTTATATCTTATTGGCCGCTTTTCATGGTGTGGTTTATTCCATGTCACCTTCCACCCTCGGGGCATTGCGAGGCTGCGTCCGTGGACGGGGTTGAGTTTTAAAACTTCTTTTTGCCTCTCATAGCCAAGTTGCAGAAGGATGTGGAATCGCTTTGCAGGTTGTTCGTTTTCCGCCCCCCCCCTTTCCGACCTTCTGTCCCTCCGTTAAATATGACTCCGTGGCGGTGAGTTCACTTGCATAAACCACTTTCACAGCCGACCCGATGGGAGGCTCCGCAAAAAGGATGTCTTCCTCTGCGGGCATTCCACGATTGCTTCGCCTTTATCCCATCGGGTCTGTCTCCGTCACAAACCACTCCGGGACAGAAGGTCTCCATCCGCCCTGCAAGGTTTATTCACTTTTCCCTCTTTCCGACCTTCTGTCCCTCCGTTAACTGTGACTCCGTGGCAGTAGCTTCACCTGAATAAACCGCTTTCACAGCCGACCCGATGGGAGGCTCCGCAAAAAGGATGTCTTCCTCTGCGGGCATTCCACGATTGCTCCGCCTTTACCCCATCGTGTCTGTCTCCGTCACAAACC
>JALSQH010000140.1 GCA_026985515.1 bacterium | reverse complement strand
GCTGGTGAGTGGAATTTGAGCTATGTAAAACTTGACGGAAATATAGGATGTATGGTTAATGGTGCTGGGCTCGCGATGGCCACGATGGATATTATCAAACTGGAAGGTGGAGAGCCAGCAAACTTTCTGGATGTTGGTGGTGCTGCCAATGCTGACAGAGTAGCCAAGGCTTTTGAAATCATTTTATCTGACCCCAATGTTAAGGCAATTCTTGTTAACATTTTTGGTGGAATTGTTAGAGGAGATAGAGTGGCTGAGGGAATAATTAAGGCTGTTCAGGTGAAAGAGGTTAAAGTACCAGTTGTGGTGAGGTTGCAGGGTACCAATGCCGATATAGCAAGAAAGATGCTTGAGGAATCTGGATTAAAATTCACAGTTGCCAATGACTTAAAAGAAGCGGCTCAGAAAGTTGTTGCCCTTGCAAAATAGAAAATAAGGAGTGGAGAGATGAGTATCTTATTGACTGAAAATACCAGAGTTCTTGTTCAGGGAATCACGGGAAAGGAGGGATCCTTTCACACAAAACAGATGGTAGAGTATGGAACAAAGGTTGTGGCAGGAGTTACTCCAGGGAAAGGTGGAACGAAGGATGAGAATGGTATTCCAATTTTCGATAGTGTAGAAAAAGCTGTTAGAGAAACAGGAGCCAATGCATCCATAATTTTTGTTCCTCCCGCTTTTGCCGCAGATGCTATAATTGAGGCGATTGACGCGGGTCTCGAACTGGTCGTAACCATTACTGAAGGAATTCCTGCCCTTGATATGCTGAAGGTTCACAGATATCTTGAGGATAGTAATACAAGGCTGATTGGACCCAACTGTCCCGGTGTAATAACTCCCGGTGTTGGTAAGATGGGGATTATGCCTGGTAATATATTCACACCTGGTCCCATAGGGGTTGTTTCAAGAAGTGGTACCCTGACTTATGAGGCGGTTTATCAATTGACCCAGTTAGGGCTCGGGCAGTCAACTGCAGTTGGAATTGGTGGTGACCCCATAATAGGTTCAACCCATAAAGATATTATCAAGCTTTTTAACGAAGATCCTCAGACAGAGGCAATTGTTATGATTGGTGAGATTGGTGGTACTGCTGAGGAAGAGGCTGCCGAATATATTAAAGAAAATGTGGATAAGCCAGTGGTGGCCTTTATAGCAGGAAGAACGGCGCCTCCGGGCAAGAGAATGGGTCATGCTGGTGCCATTATTGCTGGTGGGAAGGGAACGGCAGCCGAGAAGATGGCTGCGCTCAGAGAGGCGGGAGTCCATGTTGTGGAGAGTCCCGCTGAAATCGGTATAACAATGGCTAAGGTTCTGGGTAAGGCGTAAAAAATCTTAGAAGGGAGTTAACAATGGCCAAGCCAAAGAAGAAGTTCAGAATTGAGGTAAATGAGGAGTGGTGTAAGGGATGTGTCATCTGTGTGGATGTCTGTCCCACGAATGTTCTTGATATGAAGGATATGCTTTCCAAATGGGAAGGAATGGTTGTTTATGTTAAAGATATTGACAAATGTATTGGATGTGATCTTTGTGAATTGAGTTGTCCAGACTTCGCAATTGAAGTCTATGAAGTACCACAGGAAGAGGAGGCACAAAGTGGCTAAGAGATTAGAAGTAATGTCAGGTAATGAGGCTGTGGCAAGAGCGGCAATTGCCGCAGGTTGCCGCTTTTATGCAGGATATCCCATAACACCATCGTCAGAAATTGCTGAAAAGATGGCTGAGCTGTTGCCCAAGGTTGATGGTAAGTTCATCCAGATGGAAGATGAGATTGCCAGCATGGCTGCTGCAACCGGTGCGTCTCTGGCAGGTTTGAAGAGTATGACTGCCACAAGTGGTCCCGGTTTTTCACTCAAACAGGAGAATCTTGGGTTTGCTTCAATGGTGGAGGCACCAGTGGTGATTGTTGATGTTATGAGAGGTGGTCCATCCACAGGACTGCCCACGTTTCCTGCTCAGGGTGATGTTATGCAGGCTATCTGGGGTACCCATGGTGACCACGCTGTGGTTGTTTTGACTCCTGGAACCCTTGAGGAAGTTTATCTGGAAACAGTCAGGGCTTTCAATATAGCTGAGAAGTTGAGAACACCCGTGGTTCTCCTTCTTGATGAGATTATTGGTCACATGACAGGAGATGTGATGATCCCTGATGATAGTGAACTGGAGATCATAGACAGACCGAAGCCCACTGTTCCCCCTGAGGAGTATCTGCCCTACGATGATTCCTATGGAGATGTTCCTCCCATGGGTAGTTATTTTGAGTATCCCTTCCATACAACAGGTTTGCACCATGATAAAACTGGATTTCCCACCACAAACCCGGTGAAATGTGGTGCCCTGATTGAGAGAATGCTGAGGAAAGTTTTTGGAAACAGAGAGTGGCTCGAGAAAAATGTTGAACACTACACCGAAGATGCTGAAATCCTTGTCTTCGCCTTTGGTTCCACCGGACTTGCTGCCGAAGTGGCTGTTAAATGGGCTCGCGAGCAGGGAATAAAGGCTGGTTTGTTGAGACCACTTACACTCTGGCCATTCCCTGAAAAGAGGGTTTATGATCTTGCCGAAAAGGCGAAGGCTGTGGTTGTTGCTGAGATGAATCTTGGAATGATGATTCGTGAGGTTGAGAGGGCTGTTCGCGGGGTAACTCCCGTTTATGGAGTGCTCAAAGCAAATGGACAGCCAATTGAACCTCCAGAAATTCTCGCGAAAATCAAGGAGGTGGCGTAAAATGGCGTTCAATTACAAACCATACATAAGAGAAGATAAATTCCCGAACATATGGTGTCCGGGCTGTGGAATTGGTATTTTGATGAAGGCAATTATCAGGGCAGTTCATAAAATGGGCTGGAAAAGGGAAGATGTTGCCCTTGTTTCTGGAATCGGTTGCACTTCAAGGATGCCCGGTTATGTTAACTTTAACACTCTGCACACAACCCACGGAAGGGCTCTTGCCTTTGCTACTGGAATCAAACATGCCAGACCTGATAAGCATGTTATTGTTGTAAGTGGTGATGGTGATGCTCTCGCTATTGGTGGAAATCACTTCATTCATGCCTGCAGAAGAAACATTGATATTACCCTCATCGTTTTGAATAACATGATTTACGGGATGACAGGAGGTCAGGTTTCACCCACAACTCCTGCGGGATACAGAGCTTCCACAATGCCATATGGCAATGTTGAACCAAACTTTGATACTGTCAATCTTGCAATAGGGGCTGGAGCTACCTATGTTGCAAGATCCACTGTGAACAATCCTGCTCTCATGGAGAGACAGATCAAGGAAGGTTTGCAGAATAAAGGTTTTTCAGTAATTGAAGTTGTTTCCAACTGCCATATTCAGTTTGGAAGAAGAAACAAAATGGGAGATCAGCTTGTTCTCAGGCACTGGATAAAGGAGAGAGAAGTACCACTGAGGAAGGCAAAGGATATGTCTCCTGAGGAGCTGGAAGGGAAGTTTGTAATTGGAACTTTTGTGAAGAAGACCAGACCCGAATATACTGAAGAGTACGCTAAGATGGTGGAAAGAGTAAAAGGTGCCAGTAAGTAAAAAATCGTGAAAGGAGCGAGGAAATGCACTTGGAATACAGATTCGCAGGAGTAGGAGGTCAGGGAGCAATCCTGGCTGGAGTCATTTTTGCCAATGCCATGATCAAGTATGAGGGGAAGCATGCTGTACAGAGTCCATCTTATACCGCTGCTGTTAGAGGTGGGCCTACAAAAGTGGATGTTATTGTGGATGATGAACCGATAATTTTTCCCAGAGCAACAAATATCAATGTGATGCTTTCCTTTCATGAAAAATCTTTCCACGCTTTTGCTGTGAATCTTGCTGATGATGTTATCATCGTTGCTGATACTGATCTTAATCCAGGATTGAAACCTGATGAAAGGACCTATCTGATTCCCTTTTACAGAATTGCCAAAGAGGTTATGGGAAAGGTCCAGGTGGCAAATGTTATAGCACTTGGTGCAATTTATGCAGTAACAGGAATCCCGAAAGAAGAGTCCCTCAGACAGGCCATCAAGGACAGAGTACCACCTGCCTTTGTTGATCTCAACATGAAGGCTTTTGATGAGGGAGTAAAGAGGATTGAGGAACTTCTGAAAAAGGGTGGATAAGAGAGGTGTAAAATGGCAGTAGAAAGAACCCTCTCAATTATAAAACCTGATGGGGTGGAGAAAAACATAATTGGTGAAATCATAAAGAGATTTGAGGATGCAGGGCTGAGAATTGCTGCCATGAAAATGCTCCACCTCAGCAGGGAGCAGGCAGAAGGGTTTTACTATGTTCACAGGGATAAACCCTTTTTTGACAGTTTGATTGAATTTATGACATCAGGCCCATGTGTAGTAATGGTGATTGAGGGTGAGAACGCTATTTCCAGAGTTAGAGAAATCATGGGCGCTACAGATCCATCCAAAGCTGCACCCGGGACCATCCGGAGGGATTTTGCCACCGATATTGAGAAAAATACCATCCATGGCTCTGACAGTCCTGAATCTGCTGCTTTTGAAATTCCTTATTTTTTCAGCACAGTTGAAATAGTCAATTCTGAGAAGTAAAAAAAAAGGGTGGTTGCTCCCACCCTTTTTTCTTTTCTAAAAA
Source organism: bacterium (assembly GCA_026985515.1). Taxonomy (GTDB): domain Bacteria; phylum JALSQH01; class JALSQH01; order JALSQH01; family JALSQH01; genus JALSQH01. The sequence goes on along the minus strand of JALSQH010000140.1, from coordinate 6,844 downwards.
ACAGCTTTTCAGTGACTTTCCATGCATCAATTAGGAGTATATTTTATATCCTGATTTTTCAGTTACTTATTAGACTGACAAACTCTAAAAAGTTGGTGGTAACTCCTTTTCTACCTTAAAATTAATTCCTCAGTTACATGTTTTCTTACGTTGGGAAGGTAGAAATGCATTTTGCGGTACTTATTGTGGAGCCACAGGGGGAGCTGGTCGTACTGCTCGAGTTGAGGAAATCTGTCTGAATTATAGCCAGGCAGAGAATTGATAGCTGTTATATGATGTGGATTCAATTCCACAATAAATCTTGTTACAGCTGCATGTGTATTTGTGAAGTCTGTTCCACTTGAATCTGTTTTCCCAACATTCACGGTAAAGTCTCCGCCATCCCTCGGGAAGGGGCCCCTTGTGTATGGTATGAATGGGTCTATGAAGAGTGACTTGTGAAAGTCTCCCCATCTCCAGTAGTATGGATTGTCGTTGCCGGTTTTTTCTGACAGGAACTCCACAGTTTCTCTGAGAGATTTTACAATTATTTCAAGTGGAGTTTCCTGCCTGGATGTGTTGATGTCGTCAAAAAGTTTGCTGTATCCGAGAGAAGGATCATATGTTGGAGAATCAGTGGTGGAAGTGGCTGTCAGAAGGTAGTAGAGAATTTTTACACCCCACTCATTGAAAGGATGTGGCACATCATAGAAATCCAGTTCGTCATAAATTGTATTTTTCACAATTCTTTTTATCCATGCATGAAATATGGTTGTGGCAACGCTATCATTTATCTCTGAATCTGTTACCCTTTTCCCAAATGGATCACCTGTTCCTGTAGGAGTGTAGTAGGACCATTTGTAGAGGTAGTTCAGAGCACTTGAAAGATTATCCTGTGAAATGAGATTCTTTGCTTCACTGGAATTGAGATATTTTTTTCTCAGAATATCCATGAAATACTCTCCAACCAGGCTGTAGTCATCTGTCTGAACTTTTTCAAGATAGTTTATATCAATTTTGTGCTCTTTGACTCCCTTTTCTAAAAGATGAGTGATTCTCTCTTCTCTGAATCCTATGTCGGCATCAGACATGAGGTAATACTTACCATTCATGGGATCGTTGTCGTAAGACTCGCCATACTGTTCATTATTGGCAGTGGCAATGAAGCCTCTTTGGTTGTATTTTTCAATTTCTTCTTTACATGTTACCTGGGGAAGTTCATCAAGTGGTACAAATCCAGTCCATTCGTTATCCACTGTCCCATCCATTATCATCCAGGGCTTACTACCTGGAGATAACTGACGTTTTGGTACGAGGGCAAAGGGAGCATATCCAATATTACCATTATCATCTGCAAATACAAGATTCTGTCCGCCAACCCCTATCAATCTGGCTGCTCTTACGAAATCTTCATAGGTCTTTGCCCTGTTAATTTCAATATAGGCCTCAGCCTCGCTGGTTGGAATCATTCCTGTCCATTTTATTGCTACGTTTACTATTCCTCTCATCCCGGAGGGAGTCATTAGTATAAACCCCGCTGTTGGTGGAAGATTGGTCAGGCGAAAGAGAGGCCCGTGCCAGTTTGTGTCATTCCATTTTATGTAGGGGAAGTCTGCATAAATTTCAGAAAATGTGTTGGATGGATAGTTTCTGACTTTGATGATATGGAAGAAGTGTTTTACAGGATACCAGTTTCCATTGTGATAAAAGTAATCTTTTCCATTCTGAATCGTGATTTTTTCCGCGTAAAGGTCAGTTACATCGTAACCCAGAAATGTCCCACCCCACGCAAGATGTTCATTGTGTCCTATCACAATTGCCGGGACACCTACAAAGGTCAAACCTTCAACATCAAGAGTTCCTGTTGCACCTGGAAGTGATTTTGAGTCAAGGTGAAGTTCATAGAGAATGGATGGATTCAGTAGTTCAAGGTGGGGGTCATTTGCTAAAAAAGCGTGACCAGTGGCACTTTTTGCACCAGAAACGACGAAGTTGTTACTCGCCCAACCTGTAAAGGGAAGATGAAAAACCTGTCTTACAAGTTCCAGAAATGTATAGAAATTTTTTAGGGGTGTTGATGGTAAGCTACTTCTAAAGTTTGAATTTGTTTCAGGTGCCGGTGAGGGTGAAGCATTCCAGGAAAAATAGGGCAGGGTGGGAGTTTTCGCCACCGGTCTGAGGTCAAGAAGTTCGTTTAAGAGATCGTCATCTTTTCCTTTCAGATTTACATACCAGGAGGAAAAGAGAAATTCTTCATCAAGGGTTGTTGAGAGAAAAAATGTAAGCAGACGGTCGATTGCAAAAACATCTCTTGCCTTCCAGTGATCCAGCAGGTCCGGGGTTATTTTCAGATACTTGAATTCAACCGGGTAGTACACATCCTTTCCGGCCTTAATTTCATCAATGTAAGTATTTATCCCTGAAACGAACCTGTTAACTATATCCACAATGGCAGGGTTTGATTTTTCCACCATTAAATCCCATACTTCTCTTCCCTCTGGAGTAAGATTCATTGCACGCATTGTCCAGTCAAGCTGGGTAATCAGTCCACCTATGTCTCCTATCAATTCGGACAACCTGCCAGTGGCAAGTCTTCTGAACAACTCCAGTTGAAACAATCTATCTCTTGCTTCAATATATCCGAATGTCCAGTAAAGGTCTCCGTCATTCATCGCATATATGTGGGGTACCTGATATTCGTCGTAATAAACATATACTTTGTTTTTCAAAGCACCAGTGTTTATTTCTTTGATTTTTGTGTTTTTTTCTTCTGAACCTCTGGAACATGAAAAGAGCAGTATTGTGGTCAGAAGGATAAAGAGAGCTATTTTCTTCATCGTGACCTCCTTTCTTAAAGACCTACAAGATTACCGCCTTCTATTTTTCTGTTGGTAAACTTACCGTAAAATTCAAGTGATCTTTTTAAAATCATCGATAGTTGATTGCGGAAGAGATTATTTTTCCTCAATTTTTCAATGCTGCTTCTGACCAGCTTTGTTCTTTTGATTTCATTTTCTGAAGCATCAATTTCTATTGTCCCAAAGGGTGGAGTTTCTTTTGAAAAGAAGTATTTTTCTCCTGAAGGGGATCTTATCCATTCCACCACCAGATTTATTACGATGGCTAAAAGATCCCATACTCTCTCGTTAATTCTGCTCCTGTAGTCTTCTCCAGACGCAAGTCTTACAAGTTCCTGAATATGCAGTATTTTTAAATTGCTGTTGAGGAGTTCCGCCATAAGAGTCAGGAAAATTGTGCATGCGTGACACGAAGTTACAAGGGCATCAGCTCCTGATTCCTCAGCTTCTTTTATTCTCACATAAAGGCTGTAAAGAAGGTAAAAGAGGGTTTCTTTTATGCTGAATTTTTTCCTGTAAAGAGTGGGAATTGTTGCTGCCCATCCACAACAGAGAGCTTTTTCACGGGAATGTTTCATTTCTACAAGTGTATTTCCAGTTAGTTTTATAATTTCTCTGCTGATCTCCTGTGGCTTCAGATTGAAGTATCGTGAACAGCAGTTATCATGAAGGGTTACTCTCATGTTGAGAGGTTTTTTGATTTTAATTTCGCCACTTTTGATCTTTTGGAGGAGCAGATTGTCCACTGTGTCAATTTCAATGTCAAATTTAATTCCAAACCGCTGAGGATAAACTTCCTTAAGCATTGCCGCCTCAGGTTCCATCATGGTGTAAAGTTTTTTCACTCCGATGTTTTCAAGATGGTATTTCATACGAAGGCCAACCTGGTAGGTTTTCTTCAAAAGTCCCAGTTTGTACATGTCACCACCTGAGCCAAAGAGACCTTCATAGCCGATAATGTGGTCTCTGAGATTTCCAAGAAGTTCTGTATCGGCAATGTAGGGGATCAGATTTGTATAGAAACCGGCAAGAATAGCTGTTTCGTGAGAGTTATTAAGATTGATTTTCCACTTTTTTATCAGATTCTTTTCATCTTCCGGGAGAAGGTGTTTCATAAGTGACCACATATTGTGAGGTTCATCTGGAAATACGAGGCGGGCTAAAAATGGTAAGCCTCTCCTTTCAGCAATCAGGTTAAAATTTTCAAGAACAAGTTCATAGGGGAGGGCATCTTCTGGACAATAGAGGTTACAAACATTGCAGGTCGTGCATCTTGAGAATATTATTGAGTTCTCCACATCGTGTCTGATAAGTTTCATGATTTCTTCAATCGCTGTGTCAATTGATAGATTAACCACGGGACAGTTTGCAAAGCATTCTCCACAGTAGAGGCATCTGTCATATTTAAAACCGTTAAACTTCATCATCCTCTCCTGTGTAGATTTTTCCCACGTAGTATCTTTCTTTTTTGAACATCAGAGGAATCTGGTTTATCAATGTACCGACAAGAAAATGGCGTGCTCGATGATCCACCCTTCTGTCGGGTTCCTCACCTATAGCGATCTGTACAAGTTCAAGAAGATGAAATATTTTTCTCTTTGTGGGATAAACTATTTTACCCACAGAAAGCATCTGAAGACACCCTGCACAGTAAACAGCAATGATGTCTGACTGGTAAGAGGTCAGATTCCTCAGGCTTCGAATGGTTGAGATTGTGATTCTGAGAGGATTGAAATTGGAGTACTGACTGAATCCTCCTGCTATTCCACAGCATAATCCAGTGTGACGAGATTTTGGAGGATCTATCACTTTTACACCAATGATTTCAAGGATTTTTCTTACAGTGTTTAGAAATTTATCTCCAAAGATTTTACCGTAACATGAGTCCTGGATGGTTGCGGTAAGATTAAGTGGATTGACAACTTTAAGTTCTCCTGAAAGGAGCTTTTTTAAGAGTACAGGGTAGAAGTGCTCAAATTCAACTTCCATCTCAACGCCAAGGGAAGGTAGAACATTTGTGAACATATTGTAACCTGCAGTGCAGGCAATTGTGACCTTTTTAACTCCCATTTTTTTTAGCCAATTTTTTACTTTCAATCCAGATTCAACAGCTTTTTCAGGTAGACCCATTCGAAGGTACATTTCTCCGCAGCAGTATTTGAGGGATCCACGAAAGGTATAACCATCAAAAATTCTGGATCTTGTGAGATAGGGTACAGTTATTATGTTGCAGCCGGGATAAAATATTTCTTCCACAGGGGAAGTATCTTCCCATTTCTTTAAAATTTCCTTCTCATCTGATGGGAGTCTCTCCAACACATATGTTCTGAAATTTTTGCTTTCATGGGGAATGAAGTAAGACCCATAGGGTGCCATACCCTCTTTTTCATATTTTTCATGCCATCGTTGAAGAATAAGCTGGGCAGGATTTGCCTCTTCCGGACATATGTAGTTGCATGCAAAACAACTTTCGCATTTCTGGAGAACATGTTCCGTTTCTTCTCCATCTACCAGACGATGCATTTCTTCTATCGCCTTGGCGAGGGGGAGATGCAATACCGGACATTTGTTGAAACAGAGTCCACAGTAGGTACACTTCTCAGGTTCAAACTTGTTAAAAATGAAGCTTCCCATTGCTAAAATGGTAGCACAGGAAAAGTGGGATGTAAAGATTTGAACCGTTCATGGATACTTTTCCCGCTTTGCTTTTTTGGGGGATCTGGTTGTATAATCAAGGAGAAAGGAGGTTAATATAAAGGGGAAGATTTTCAGCGCATTGCTGATTCTTTTTGTTTCTTCTTTTTTTCTTTCTCATTGTGGAAGTGGTGAAAGGAAAGGGGAGGGGAGAAATGGACCGGATCTTCTCGCTTTTTACTATCCCTGGTATGGTAACCCTTCAGTGTCTGGCAGGTGGATTCACTGGAATGCATCAGGTCATAATCCCGACAAAAAGATAGACGGACTCCCCGATATTGCTTCGCCTTTCCATCCTTTTCTTGGTCCATATGATTCAGCAGACACAGCTGTGATAGAACAGCATCTGAGGTGGGCGGAGTATGCAGGTATAGATGCATTTATTGTGAGCTGGTGGGGCAGGGGGGATCTGACTGACAGGAACCTTGAAAAGTTGTTTAATATTGATGAAAGATCAGGGGGAAAAATCAGACTAACTCTCTACTATGAGGGGAATTTTACCTCTCCTGCGACCATTGAAGATGATTTGGACTACATCTGTGGAAAATATGTTGGGAGGAATCTGTTTTATCGCTACGGGGGAAGACCTGTAATGTTTCTCTACGGTAGAGCCATCTTCCCCGCCTTCTGGGATCTTGCTTCCTTCAGTAGATGGAGGCACAGATTTTATATTGACTGGTTAGATTTGATTGTCATGGCAAAAGAGAAGTGCAATCTTCTTCTTGTTGCAGACGTGATGACTCCACGCTTCTCCTCAGCAATGGAGCAAGTCGTCAGAATGGGCTTTGAGGCTGTGCATGTTTACAATCCCGCCCTTGAGTTTTACTCAAACTTTGACCCTCCTTCTCACTATGCAGAAATGGCTGATTTTGCCCATTCATACAATTTGCTTTTTGGCTTAACTGTTATTCCCGGTTACGACGATGGAAAACTGGGTAGAACTTTTACATTTGAGCTTCCCAGGAATAACGGGTTGTTCTTCTCTATGCTGATTGAGGAAGCCAGAAAATTCAATCCAGACTGGATTATCATAACATCTTTTAATGAATGGCATGAGGGAACCCAGATTGAACCTGCCATTGAGTATGGAAATAAATATCTGAAGCTGGTGAGAGGGTATCTGGGGAGGTGAATTTGATATCCAGTGATGGATTTTGGATTTAGAAATTTCAGTGCTAAAATTCTTAAAAATCCTTTTGAGGAGGGGATGATGAAGTACAACAATTTTACAGAAGTTTTTATGGAGAGAGTCAGGAATAAACCTGACAGTGTGGTAATGAGGTATAAGGAGGGAGGTGTCTGGAAGGATGTTA
>JALSQH010000139.1 GCA_026985515.1 bacterium | reverse complement strand
AAAAATGCCACTGCTCATTTGAAGCTCCAGTTATATTATATTGAAGTTAAGGTGAGTCCAAAAAATCCGGGAAAATTTTAAAATTATTTTTTAAAAATTTGACTTTATAAAATGGCTTTCTATAATTACATTTTAAAAACATAGGAGGAGTGATGAGTAGATATGATGTGAGCGGAATTAAAGTGAGAGGCTTGAATTTCCTGAGCATCCTTGACGCCATGCAGAATCCAGCTTTAACGCTGGGGGAAAAATATAAACAGTACAAAAATGTTGATCCTGAAGCACTCTATCCTGCATCAGAGTTCATTGCTCTCACAGACGAACTTGAAAAGAAACTTGGATTGATACATCTCAGAAAGATTGGAGAAAAAATAGCAGAGATGCTGAAACCGCAGCTTGAAGAGAAAAACATCAAAGATGCTGAAAGCTTTCTTAAAAGTTTTGTTGATCTCTACAACTTCTCAGTGATTGGAGAAAATAAAGGAGGATGGGAAATCATATCCCTCGATCCTGCGAAAAAAACTGCAATCCTCAAAAAAGACACACCCTTTAACTGTATCCTTGAAGAGGGCATACTGAAGAGGGGAGTGAAATTTTTTTCAAAAGATATAGTTGTGGTAAAACAGACAAAATGTGTCAGAAAAGGAGATGAATACTGTACATATGAGGTAAGCTGGTAAGGTTTGACAGGTTCAGATAAATTCGTATAATGTGTCGTGTATGGGCCGCTAGCTCAGGAGGTAGAGCACCGCCCTTTTAAGGCGGGAGTCGCAGGTTCGAGTCCTGCGCGGCTCACCATCTTGCGTCCCCGTCGTCTAGCCAGGTCCAGGACACGGGCCTTTCACGCCCGTAACAGGGGTTCAAATCCCCTCGGGGACGCCATTTTCCCTCCTTTTGACTTTTCTAAAAAATTATCTATAATTTTTCAAAAAATCGAGAGGTAAATATGAACAGTGGTCCAGTTGTCGGAATAATTACAAACATGAATTCCAAGAAAAACAAAAGTGGAAGATACAGAAAGGAAGTGCTTCAACCTATCCTTGGAGATCTCGGTGTGGTTATTGATACATACTCTCTGGAAGAGATGAGTGAAGCAGTGGCAAAGTTAAGGGAAATGAACATAACATTTCTCGGCGTAAATGGAGGTGACGGGTCTCTGCAGAAGGTCCTGACTGAATGGATCAGACAGGGTGGAGAAGAAAGCATCCCCCGGATAATTCCTCTTGCAGGTGGTTCAACAAATGCTCTGATTCTCTATACCAAGAGGAGAGCAGAGCCACCAACTGTGACACTCAAAAAATTTGTCAGAAAGTTTCAGACATATTCACTCCTGTATATGGAAAACAACCTGCTCAAAGTTACCCTCAATGGAGAGGATATTCCGCCTCAGTATGGTATAACTTTTGCCAACGGAGTCATCTACAAATTTGTTGAACTTTACCTTTCCAATAACAAACCAGGAATAAGGTGGGTGCTGAGAACAATAATGGAAGTCATTGGTGGAATCACGATGCGGATCGAAAAATATTTGTACTATCTTGAAAAAATAAATGCCCAGGTGACTGTGGACGATAAAAAATATCCTTCCAATCAGATCCTTGCCTCAATTCTCTCAACCCTTAAAACTCCTTTTCCTACCCTGACCGTTTTCAGAAACATAGAGAGAAATGTGGATCAATTCTACTACATAGTGACCGACCTCAAGTTTCCTACAGTTCTCAATAACATACACAACATTTTCTTCGGTATGGGAGAAGTTGTTAAGGGACCCAACTCAGGAGAATTCTGGATTGGAGCAGCAAACAGAGTGATTGAGAGGACCCGTGAAGGTTTTATGCTGGATGGTGAGCTTTACAAACCAGCGGAGTGCGAAGATATCATTATTGAAAGCGGACCAACCATTACCCTCACAGTCATCTGATCTTCCCACCGGCACAATTCTTGCAAAATAACCGCAAAGAGGGGAAAATATTTAAGATGTGTTATTTTGTGCTGAGGAGGAGAATATGAAAAAAGTCGTTTATTTTCTTTTACTCTTTTTTCCCTTAATCCTTTATTCCGATCCTTTTCTTAACATTGCACTGTACAGAAGTGAATCAATTCAGCTTCAGGCAGGTGCACCTCCATTTCAACTTATTCCGGTAGTAGTCAGGGATTTACACGACACATCAGAGGCAAAAAATTTCTTTCGGGAAAACAATATTATTTTGAAGAGCTGTGGTGAAGATTACTGCAGTGGATGGGCCACACCGGCGCAAATAAAAGAATTGATGGATAGATTTGGCGAGAAAGTAATCCTCTCCCACAGGATGCACCCGCTTTTGAATATAGCCGTACCAGCAATTGGAGGAACAGTCTGGCACAATGGTGTGGAAACCGGTTTTCCCGTGAATGGAAAAGGAGTACTGATTGGAATAATTGACACCGGAATTGACATCTATCATCCCGACTTTAAAAACCCGGATGGTTCCACAAGGATCGCCTTTTTATGGGATCAAACAATATCCGGGCATCCTGACCACTACCCTGAAGGTTTTGACTATGGTTATGAATGCGACGCAGTTGACATAAACAATCTAAAATGTCCATCCAATGACAAGGGGACCTTTGACAATCCCTCCATCGGACATGGTACCCATGTGGCTGGTATAGCAGCAGGTAATAACAGCAAATACACAGGTGTGGCACCAGAAGCCACCCTCATCGTGGTTAAAAGCTTGTTTGATGAATCCTCCGTTGTTGATGCAGCGAGATACATAATAAATAAAGCAAACCAATTACAGATGCCGGTGGTCATAAATATGAGTTTCGGAAGTGACGCAGGTCCCCATGACGGCACCACATGGGTGGAAAATGAACTTGAAAAACTGGTAAGCAGGGGAAGAATCATAGTTGCAGCTGCCGGCAACCAGGCTGATCAAACGCCCCATTTCAGTGGTGTGGCAACTGCAGAAACAGGATGGCTTGAAATTATTCCCTACATGTCCCCCCTCGGAGCAGTTATGGACAGCAGTGGTGAAAATGATCTTTACCTTGATATCTGGTCTGTAAAAGACATCAATTTCAGGATAATGGCAGTAGATGAAAATGGAGATGTAATTTACAGGAACAGCGTTAATTTCTCCACATCAAACTGCTCATGCACCTCTTCCGGGTGCAACAACCTTGTCTGCACAGAAGATGTCTCTGTCAACGGGAATAAGATTGCAACAATAGGAATGAGCTCCGGTCAGAATATCACCAACTACAAAATAGAGTCTGTGTTCCTGTTTCATCCTGAAAACAACAATTTTTATCACTACAGCTGGTTCATAGGTTTCCAGAGAGACACATCCTATGACACCAGATTTGATGCCTGGGTGGTAAACAGTAGCGGGGAGTTTCAATCAGGACCTGAGGGGCAGGATTCCCATTTTGTGAGGGTGTATGAGAATGGCATCCCTGAAGACATAAAAGTTTTTTACGGGGACAACTGGTGTACAGTTACAGTACCGGCAACAGCTCCAGAAATAATTGGGGTGGGATCATTTGTCACACGAACAAGCTGGATAGCCACAATCAATGGACAGCGGTATGTGGTCTCTGTCAGTGGGGCAACTGTTGGTGATATAAGTGATTTTTCCAGCAGGGGGGGATGCAACACAAATATCTACAAACCCGATATAACGGCGCCTGGAGAGTGGATAATCTCCTCAATGTCCCAGAATGTAAATATTGATTCTCAGTTTGTTATTGACCAGTTCCACGATGTTATGGAAGGCACCAGCATGGCTTCTCCAATGGTTGCAGGAGGGATAGCTCTTCTGCTTGAAATGGAAGAGGATCTATCCTTTGAGGAAGTGAGGAATCTGATAACCTCAAATGCCATCTCCGACTTCTTCACAGGTGAAGTACCTAATAATATCTGGGGTTACGGGAAATTCAACCTCAGGGGTTTATCCAGTATGCTAACAAGGGAATCACTGAACAGGGATCCTTTATCCATAAAAAATGTGAAAATTTCCGTCGATTCAGTCTATGGTGAAATTGATCTGACCTGGCAGACCAACCGCCTTGCAGATACAAAGGTTGAATACTGGAGTGACAACTCAAGTAAAAGGGATGTGGTGATTATGAGTTACTCAATACGACATCAGGTGAAACTGAGTGACCTCACTGAGAAAAAGTACTATATCAAAATTTCTGCAACCTCTCCATATGACGAAACCGTAACATATAAAACACTCACGGTGGAATTTCCCGAGCCATCCACAGGTTGTGGATGTCACACAGGAAATGGATCATCCTTTGATCCTGTTCTGCTTCTGTTTCTTCTTCCCTACTTCTTTGTAAGGAGGAAAAGTGCCAGAGAAGAATGATGAATACTTCATGAAAAGGGCCCTTGCCCTTGCACGAAAGGGTGAAGGAACTACCTCCCCAAACCCCCATGTTGGTGCGGTCATAGTAAAAAATGGAAAAATTATTTCCACAGGTTATCACAGAAGAGCGGGGGAACCTCATGCAGAAGCAATAGCAATTGAAAAAGCAGGATCCCGGGCAAGAGGAGCTGCTCTGTATGTTAACCTTGAACCCTGCAATCACTATGGAAGAACACCCCCATGCACAGAAAAGATCATAAGAGCAGGAATCAGGCGGGTGGTCATTGGAATGAGGGATCCCAATCCTGTTGCAAGTGGAGGAGTTGAAAGGTTAAAGAAGGCTGGAATTGAAGTGAAAACCGGTGTCCTGGAAAGAGAAGCGAAGATGCTTAACAGACACTTCATCCACTGGATTAAAACAGGAAACCCGTGGATATCTATAAAGGTAGCTCTGACCATTGACGGATGCATGGCAACTCTTACAGGTGATTCAAAGTGGATAACTGGTGAGGAAGCAAGGAAGGATACTCACAGGTGGAGAAAAGGTTTAGACGCAATAATGGTGGGAATTAACACAGTATTGAAAGATGACCCCCGGTTGACTGTAAGATATGTAAAAAGTAACCATCAACCTGTCAGAGTCATTATTGATCCCGACCTCAGAATCCATGCAGGACTAAAAATCCTTGATTCCTCTGCAAAAACTAAAATTTTCTACTGTGGCAACCGCTCAAAGCCTGATCAGAGTCTTCTCAATCTGGTAAAGCAAAACGGTCATGAACTTATTGAAATAAATAACTGCAGGGATAAAATTAATTTAAGGGAAGTTTTCAGCATCCTGGCAGAGGAGGGAATTATAAAAATTGGAATAGAAGGGGGTGCTTTTTTAGCAAGTAAAGTTATTGAGGACGACCTTGCCAGTGAGCTTCTGATTTACTTTGCTCCTGCGATGTTGGGAGATTGCTTAAAAATAGGCTCAACATTCAGCATAGGGGAAATGAAAAAGGCAAAAAGATTTATCACTGAAAAAGTAAAAAGATTCACAAATGGTGATGTAAAGCTACACCTGTTTCATCCTGAAATTTTGAGGGAGGTTTTTTCATAAATGTTCACAGGTCTTGTTGAAAAAACAGGAAAAATAGCAAGTACCAGAGACAGTGAAAAGGGCAGAGAGCTGGTAATCTGGACCGGAGAAGAATTTCTAAAAGATGTTAAAGTCGGCGACTCCATAGCAATAAATGGAGTATGTCTCACTGCAACTGAAGTAAATGATGATAGATTCACCGCCTTCGCCTCTCTTGAGACGCTCTCCAGAAGCAACCTGAAGTATCTCAAAACTGGAGATGAAATCAACCTTGAGAAGCCCATGAAACCTGACTCCTTTTTCGGCGGACACATCGTTCAGGGCCATGTTGATGAAACAGGAAAAATCATTTCCATCGTTGAAGTGGGTGACAGCAGGGTGGTTACCGTTCAGATTCCCGATCCCTCTCATATGAAATGGGTTGTGGAAAAGGGAAGCATCGCAGTTGACGGGGTTAGTCTGACCGTAAATGAAACCGGGGTTAACTACTTCAAAGTGACCATAATTCCCCACACATGGGAAAAAACCATTTTTCACACATACTCTCCCGGAAGCATTGTTAACATCGAATATGACATCATTGCCAAGTATGTGGCAAATACGCTTGAAAAAATGGTGGGAAGCGACGAAAAAATAAAAAACATAATTGAAAACAGCCCCTATTTTAAAGGAGGAGGATAAAATGTCCATAAAGGCAGTAGAAGAAGCAATTGAAGCAGTCAGAAGGGGAGAGATGGTCATAATGATGGACGACGAGGACAGGGAAAATGAGGGAGACCTTGTAATAGCAGCAGAGTTTGCCACTCCAGAGGCAATAAATTTCATGGCAAAAGAAGGAAGGGGATTAATCTGTGTGGCTGTGGATCAGAGTATTGCTGACAGGCTTGACCTGAAGCCAATGGTCCCCGAAAACACATCAAGATTCGGCACAGCCTTCACCGTTTCGGTAGACGCCAGAGAGGGGATAACAACGGGCATTTCAGCGTATGATAGATCAGTAACCATCAGAAAAATAGTTGATGAGAATTCCAGACCGGAAGACTTCGTCAGACCGGGACATGTTTTCCCTCTCATTGCACGAAAAGGAGGAGTACTCGTCAGGACAGGTCAGACAGAAGGATCCGTTGATCTGATGAAACTGGCAGGTCTTAAACCTGCTGCTGTGATTTGCGAGATAATGAAAGATGATGGTACAATGGCTCGGAGACCTGATCTTGAAAAATTTGCCGAAAAACACAATCTCAAAATAGTAACTGTTGCAGATATAATTGAATACAGATTGAGAAATGAATCTCTCGTTCACCGGGCCGCTGAGGCAGACCTTCCCACAAAGTACGGGCATTTCAGAATAATCGTTTACACCAACGACATTGACGACAAGGAGCATGTTGCCCTTGTTAAGGGTGAGATAAATCCTGATGAGCCGGTACTGGTGAGAGTCCACTCAGAGTGTCTAACCGGAGATACCTTCGGATCTCTCAGATGCGATTGTGGGGATCAACTTCACACCGCCATGAGGATGATAGAAAGGGAGGGAAAAGGGGTTCTGGTGTATATGAGGCAGGAGGGAAGAGGAATCGGACTCGTCAACAAAATAAAGGCATACGCACTTCAGGACCAGGGATACGACACTGTGGAGGCAAATCATCATCTTGGTTTTGGTGCAGACCTCAGGGACTATGGTCTGGGTGCACAGATTCTCAAAGATCTGGGAGTTAGAAAAATGAGATTGATGACAAATAATCCAAAGAAAATAAAAGGATTGTCAGGATATGGACTTGAGGTGGTTGAAAGAGTTCCCATAGTTATAGAACCAAATGAGGTAAATCGAGATTATCTGTTAACCAAAGAGAAAAAAATGGGACACCTTCTCAACCTTGAAGAAAAGCTTAAAAAGGGGGAAAAATGAAAATTTATGAGGGCAAACTTGATGCATCGGGTCTTAAACTTGCAATTGTTGTTTCCAGATTCAATAATTTCATCACCCGGGCACTTCTCGAAGGCGCCATGGATGCCATAAAAAGACATGGGGGAAAAGAAGAAGATGTTGAAATATTCTGGACTCCGGGCTCCTTTGAGATTCCCCTTGTCGCAAAAAAACTGGCTGAAAAAGGAAAATATGATGCCATAATCTGTTTATCTGCCATTATACGGGGCGGAACCCCCCATTTTGAGTATATTGCTGCAGAAACAACCAAGGGAATTGCAAATACCATGTTGCAGACAGGGGTTCCAATTTCATTTGGAGTTCTCACCACAGATACAATTGAGCAGGCCATTGAAAGAGCCGGCACCAAGATGGGCAACAAGGGATTCGATGCTGCTCTATCAGCGATTGAAATGGCAAATCTTCTGAGAAACATAAAATGAGAGAAAGAAGGCGGGCAAGAGAAGAGGCGCTCAAGATCCTCTACAAGATGGATCTTTTAGACAGGTGGGAAAGGAAGGCCCTCGAAGAAGAAATTTCCTACGGAAATATAAGTGACTTCGAAAAGATAAAAGATTACCTTCTCTTTCTCATTGAGACAATTCTTGAAAACAGATCACTTATCGATGAAAAAATAAAAAAAAGAGTAAAAAACTGGAAATTTGAGAGGCTCGGCATTCTCGAAAGAAACATTCTGAGAATCGCCATTGCTGAACTTCTCTTTTCACCGGATGTTCCTCCAAAAGTGGCCATTGATGAGGCAATTGAAATTGCAAAAAAGTATGTATCACGGGATGCGGGAAAATTTGTGAATGGAGTACTTGACGGTGTTCTTAAGGAGGGATAATGCCTGGTGAATTCCCCCACCCGCACCTTTTCTATCCAGAACTTCTTGACATTGATATAATCGTTTCTTCCATCAACTACGTGGAAGATATCAGGAGAAATTTTCTCTTCTGCCTTGATTTAAACCTCAATGGCCTCCTCACCTTTTCCGTAGAGAAATCGTGGCCTTTCAAACATCTCCTCATTCCCCTTAATCATAAAAAAGGGGCAAAAGGAATTCTCCTTGTAAAAAATAAAGATTCGCAAAAAGAATTTCTGCTCAGGGCGGAAAATGCAATAAGAAAACTCTCATATAAAAACTTCCTCTTTGCAGATCCCGATGCCTCATGTAAAGATGCTCACAGTGATAGATCGCTGAATGCTCTGATTGAAGAAATTTCCTACAGAACCGGTAAAAAAATAATATATCTTTCCGGAGGAAAAAATGGGTGACCTGAAACAGAGAGTTATGACGGCAATTGTTGCTCTTCCCATTGCATTAATTCTTCTCATACTTGGTGGCGTATGGTTTTCACTGCTTATTCTTTTTCTCGTTCTTGTTGGTCAGAGTGAATTTTACAGAATCGTGGAAATAAAAGGTGTCACTCCGATGAAAATCACCGGCTACACCCTTGCCACATTTCTGGTGGTTGTGGCACACTTCAGCAATGAATACTACCTGAACCTCTTTCTGACAATGGCAATCCTTTTTATTTTTATCATGCAACTCTACAGGAGAGATGTTAAAACTGCCATTTCAACAATTTCATCCACAATTGTAAGCATTGTGTATGTGGCGTGGCTGATATCACATGCGATTCTTCTCAGAAACATAGGAAATGAGCTTGTGGGAAAATATGGGATTGTTGTTCAGAAAATCGCGGATCTGATCACCAGACCGGATTATATGGGGCTTGCCTATGTGATACTGGTGGTGGCAACAACATTTCTTGCAGATACTGCAGCATATTTTGTTGGTAAAACATGGGGAAGACACAAACTTGCCCCGGTTGTCAGCCCAAAAAAAACCTGGGAAGGGGCAATCGCAGGGGTAATTTCCTCAATAATTGTGGCACTACTGACAAAATATATCATGGGAATCAAAATGGATGCTCTGTATATAGGTATTCTCGGACTGCTTCTGGGAATTTTTGGAATACTTGGAGATCTATCAGAATCTTTACTTAAAAGGGATGTTGACATTAAAGACTCAGGGAATATTTTTCCCGGACATGGAGGTGTACTTGACAGACTCGATAGTCTTATGTTCAACGTTCCCATCACATATTACTTTGTGAAGACTTACTATTACTATGAAATTCTCAAACTTTTTAAATAGGTATTGACACAACTG
>JALSQH010000138.1 GCA_026985515.1 bacterium | reverse complement strand
TGATGTTGAGGAACCCAACGGACATATTTTTTTGAAACCTGTTTTTGAGCATACCGAACCACTGGGTATCATGGTGCCGCGAGTTGACTTCAATAAATGTGACTACTGTGGAATGTGTGCAGATGCCTGTGAATTCAGTGCAATTCTGGTTGCAAGAAAAAAATTAATGATTTTTGATGAATTGTGCCATGGATGTTACGCGTGTCAGATTGTGTGTAAACCTCACAAAGATGCAATTACAATGGTTCTTCATCAGACTGCAGTCCTTGAAGAGGGAACGGCAAAAAATGGGATTCATTTTGTTCATGGAAAGCTGAATCTGGGAGAGCCTATGCCCACTCCTGTCATAGCCCAGCTGAAGAAGAGAATTCCAGATAGCGGAACGGTTATCATTGATGCTCCACCCGGCAATTCTGACGCCATGGTTGAGGCGGTGATTGATACCGATTTTGCCATTCTTGTCACAGAACCAACCCCCTTTGGAATGCATGATCTGAAGTTAGCCGTTGATACTGTTAAGAGACTGGGAGTCCCCATGGGAATAGTTGTCAACAGATCAGATCTGGGAGACAGGGAATTGTGGGATTATGCTGAATCTGAGGGCATCCCCATTTTAATGGAAACACCCTTTGATAGAAGAATAGCAGAGGCATATTCAAGGGGAATCCCCATTGTTGAAGCTATTCCGGAGTACAGGAGCAGATTTAAGGAACTGTATGAAAAAATAGTGAAACTTGTACCTGAAAAGAGAGTGTGAAAATGCTGAAGGAGATGGTAATTGTCAGTGGAAAGGGTGGTACGGGGAAAACCACTTTAACGGCATCCTTTGCCTATCTTGCTGAAAATAAGATTATAGCTGATTGTGATGTGGATGCCTCCGATATGCATCTCATTCTTCAACCTGAGATAAAGCAGGTAAGACCATTTCCCGGAAGAAAAAAGGCGAGGGTAATTGAGGATAAGTGTATAATGTGCGGGGTATGTGAACCTGAGTGCAGATTTGATGCCATCACAGATGTGAATGTAATTAATCCAATAAAGTGTGAAGGCTGTGGTGTTTGTAAAATTGTTTGTCCAGTGGATGCCATTGAAATGGTGGAAACTCAGGCGGGTGAACTGTATCTTTCAGAAAGCAGGTATGGTCCACTGATACATGCAAGACTTTTTCCTGGAGAGGAAAATTCCGGGCAACTGGTTTCTCTGGTCAGGCAATTTGCAAAAATAACTTCGGGAACAAAAAACAAAGATTTCATAATAATTGATGGTCCCCCTGGAACAGGATGTCCTGTTACATCAGCTATTACCGGTACAAACCTTGCAGTAGTTGTTACGGAACCCACACTTTCTGGAAAGCATGATCTTGAAAGGGTGATTGAAGTAATAGAGCACTTCAGGGTCAAGCCTGCGGTGGTTATAAATAAGTATGATATTAACGAAGAAGTTGCAGGTGAAATTGAAAGTTACTGCGAGAAAAAAGGCATACCACTTTTAGGTAAAATACCATTTGACAGGAGAGCTGTTGAGGCTGTGGTAAACAGAAAATCTATACCAGAATATTGTGATTGTGAGCTTTCTGAAATTATCAGGGAAATATGGGACAGAGCCTATTCCCTTCTTCTGGAGGTGACGGGTGAGTATAGCGCATGAGCTGATATACCGATGGAGCAGGGTGATAGATCCGGAAGTTAATATGGATGTTATCTCTCTTGGCCTGGTTTATGACCTGGATGTAGATGAAGAAAATATGAGAGTGAGTTTCAAGTTTAAACCCACCGTTCCAAACTGTCCCATTGGTCATAAGCTTGCTCTTGAAGTTTACTACGCAGTGGCACAGGATGAAACGATAAGGGAAATTGATATGGAAGTTACCGATTATGTTTATGCAGATCAGATTAATCAGCTAATCAGGGAAATTGAGATGGAGCGGAGAAAAAAGTATGTTAAAGAAAAAGGGAAGGGAGAAAGCCATGTTGAAAAAAATGAAGGAGATGCTTCAAAAGAAGGAGAGGGAAGAAGTGACAAAAAATAGCAGAGCTGAGAAAAAATCTGGTGGTCCTGTGAGGGTTTTTTACCCGGAGATAAATTACGATGGCTGTATAAAATGCATGGTATGTGTGAAGTTATGCCCCAAAAATGTATTTGAAATCAAAAACGGTTACCCTGTTGTAACAAACCCGATGGCCTGTGACCCTGATTGTAGAATCTGTGGGGTAAAATGTCCCACTAAAGTTATCAGTTTTATCTCTAAAATTAAATGGGAATAAAAAATGGTGGGCGATGCAGGATTCGAACCTGCGACTTCCACCGTGTGAAGGTGGCACTCTCCCACTGAGTTAATCGCCCACCTGAATAAATGATAGCATGTTTACATTTTTCTATCAAGCCTTCTGACATTTCAGTTTACCTTTTATTTCCAACAAGATACAGGATTCCGTAAGGTCCTTCATTTCTGTATTTTTCGTTGTAGGCTTGATCATCGCTGTGAATCCATACCTTTACCATGTAGAGGCAGTAGGGATTGAAGTGGAAGTCCTTTTTGCTTCCATCGTATGTTTCAAATTTTAAAGGAGCATTGTTAGCAATTTTGTCGTACAGGGGATAAGGTGGCTGAATGTTTGAAGTTGGATATGGAAGAGTACCGGAAGAATAGAAGAACTTAAAAGGCTTTGACCAGGTAAACGGGGTTATCGGTTGTGAATAGAGATCAGTAACACAAGATGAAGGTGTGGAAAAGACCCTTACCTCAATATCGTAGGTCGGGTTGGCAAAGAGGTTAGATTCATCTGTCCAGTTAAACGAAATCAAGGTGTTTTTATCAACAGCTGTTGGAGGTGTGAGGAATTTTATCCCTCTGTTTTCAGAATTTATGTTTATCGCTTTGATATAAGCTTTCTGCTTTTCCATATAAAGGATAAAATCTGC
>JALSQH010000137.1 GCA_026985515.1 bacterium | reverse complement strand
TGCAAAAAGCGGTACAGCAACCAGTACGGCCAGAATGGTGAAAAGCGTGCTTGCCAGCTTCTTCATCCTTGATTCCTCCTTCTGCTTATTGTTTTTTTATTCTTCTTCAATTGCCCCTGCAATGTAGGCTATCGATAGCATTGTAAATATGAAGGCCTGAACAAAAGCCACAAAAGTCCCCAGTATGAGGAAAAATATGGGAACACCAATCCATGTCAGATGCGTGAAAATCTCAAGTACCGTGTGGTCACCAAACATATTTCCCATAAGCCTGAGGGAAAGGGAAACGGGCCTGACTAAGTGTCCAATCAGTTCGATTGGCACCATCAGAATAACAAGCCACCATACTGGTCCTGTAAAATGTTTCACATATTTCCATTTGTGATATTTGAACCCGTAGTAGTGAGTTGCGAAGAATACAAATATGGCCACCGCGGCATTGGTGTTAACATTTGAGGTTGCCGGTGCAAATCCAGGTATCAGTCCCAGGAGATTATTGACGAAGATGTAGATGAAAATTGAACCAAAAAGGGGAACAAATTTTTCTCCCTCCTCTCCCATTGTCTGCACAACCATTTCTCTGAGAAGCTCCACTGAAAGAACCAGAATATTTCCTGTTCCGGGTTTATCCTCTGGCAGAAAATCCCTCTTTTCCATTTTCTTCTTAACATAAAAGTATGCTGCAATAGAAAGGAGAACAAGTATAAGCATTGCAAAGTTGGCCATGAGAATGTGAAAGGGTACATCTTCAAGTCCAGGTATAAGAGAAAACCATACTCTAACTTTCTCCATCTTGCAAATCCACCCTTTTAAAAATTAGTGTCAGCACAATTGCAATGGGTAGTAAAGTTGCCCCTACCAGTAAAAATGGAGGAGCGATTAAATCAAGTTTGTAAAGCGGTAATATTATAACTATAAAAAGGGGAAGTTTCAAGAAAAAAATAATCTTCTGTGTTGAAAGACCCATTTTCCCATTAATAACTGCGAGAGAGAAACGCTCAATCAGAATAAAATCAATCAGCATAAGGGCTCCCATCACTCCGATAGTGAGGGCAACCCTGTAATCTGAAAGGACAACTGCCACCACTGCAAAAAAAAGTGTTAAAATGATAAGAACTTTTTTAACCGTGTTGACCATTTTATTTGTTCAGGAATTTTATCAACTTATAGATTCTATAACCTCCAAAAATGAAAGCAAGGAGTAGACCCACAAGAAAGAAGAGAGGCTGGGTATCCATTTTCCTGTCGAGGTAACTTCCTGCATAACCTAGAAACCATATAGCCACGGAGAATTCAGTAGCAAAGGCAAGAACTTCAGCAAAACTCCGGAGAGGAGGTTTATCCTTCATCATTTCCTCCAGTTCCCCAGCTTTCAAGTACTGGAAGTGAGAATGCAACGCCTGTACCCGGGTCGTTAAGGCTACCAACTATTTCTTCAATCCCCTTTATTACCTTTGGTACCAGATCTTTATTCATCACGCTGAATATTATTCTGTTACTCTCCCTTGCTCCCTGAAGTATTTCCCTGAATCCTGCAAATATGGGAATCTCCTCAGAGAGATATTTGACCATTCCTGTACTTTCAACAATTGTTGCGCCTGGTACTCCCAGCTCCACAAAGAGGGTTATGATATCGTCCAGGTAATCTGAATTGTTCAGGATAAAAATGAAAAGAACTCTGTTATTCATTTCTCCAGGTAAAATTTCTATTTTTTATCAGCGAGTTAAAAAGAATTGTGTGCTGAAACGAAATTGGAAATTTCTCTATTTCTTCAATGTGAAAATGATTTTCATGTATTGTGGCGAAATTAAGGATTAGAAAACCTTTATCAAAATCAACTGTGTACACATAGAGATTGTTGCTTCCCTGCAGATAAAGGGTGATCTCCCTATCATTTAAAAGAGAGTGAAGAGCATTTTCTGATAACATTTTTAGATGAACTATGATGTCTGCTTCCAGATCCCGGAGGGCAACTTCCCTGATAACCTGGTGGAACAACTCTTTACCCTCTTCCACCTGCTTGCCCCCGAAACCCAGAAAGAGTGCCTGATAATGGTTTCTTTCTATTTCCTCAATTGTGGTGGTTATATTTTCCCCTGTTACAATGAAGATTCCTGCATTTCCCCCCGCCTGTGTTATAAAGGAAGAAGAAGCTGAGGAGATTAAGGATATACAGAAAGTATCCTCCTGTGAAAGAAAGGCTACCCTGTTAAGTTCCCTCATCATGTACTTACCAACAACCTGTCCTGTCAGGACACGAAGTAACAATTCCTCATCCATAATATTCTCCTTTACCTCATTATATCACACCTTATCTTTGCTACAAATTTGAGAGAAGTATCTTTCCTCATGTTGCAATTGGGAACTCAATTGTGATAAGATTTATAAAAATAGAGTGGAGGGGATGATGGATTTAAAATTGTTGAAAAAAATTTATTTATTCAAAGATCTCACAAACAGAGAACTTGAGAAGATACTTAAGATCTCAAAGATTGAGAAGTATCCTGCCAATGCGGTTATTTTCAGAGAGGGAGACAGGGGGGATAAATTTTATGTGATTCTCAAGGGGAAGGTGAGGATCAGTAAGAGAGTAGAAGGAATTGGGGAAGAGGCCCTTGCTATTCTGGGACCTGGAAGCTTTTTTGGAGAGATGTCTCTGATTGATGATTTTCCCCGCTCTGCGGATGCCATAACCAATGAACCCACTGAATTGCTTACAATAAGTAAGGAGGATTTTGAAAATCTTCTCTTCCTTGACAAGGACCTTGCCTATTCTGTACTCTGGGCATTTTTGAGGACCCTTTCCTCAAGATTGAGGGAAACTAATGAGAAAATCAAAGCCTTCTTTGCAATGTCTGCACATTTTTAAAACTCCGGGGGATTGATGAAGTGAAGAAAATAATAAAACTGCTGGTTATTTTGTTTTTCTCTTTTTTGGTC
>JALSQH010000136.1 GCA_026985515.1 bacterium | reverse complement strand
AGCCTGAGCAATGAGTTCCCCTCTGTGATTGAAAATGGCGCATGAATAGTCTTTCCTCTCCTTTATGTTTGGAGAAAAGGCTGTTCTGCCAAGAAGCTCCCCCATCTCCTCTGCAATGGATGAAAGGATCTGGTTGAATATTTCAAGCCTGATCGGATCAAGCACCATGCAAAACTCCTCAGGATGTTACCACCCCTTTTTGCTCGACCAAACTTGAGTGTCGTTTCTCATTTTTTTGCACCTGACTGCAAATAATTACATATTTATTTGCATTATACTGCAAATAATTACAGGGAACAAGTTTACTCTTTCCTCCCCATTACATTTCCATACTGATCAACTTCTCCGTACCATCCCGGGGCTATGAAGAGGGTTGATGTGTTTTCAAAGAGAAGGGCTGGACCTTTAATTGTGACTCCACAGGGCATTTTCTCCCTGTTGTACAGATTGAATTTTATCTTCTCTCCTCTGTAGTATCCCTCTGATTCACCAAGATGAAATTCTTCACTGGATAAATCTTTTTTGCATTCAATATGAGGTAAAAATTTTTCTCCAGAGGGTATAATTCCTTTTACTTCAATGCTCACGATTTCTATTTCATTACCGGGAAATGTGTAGGTGAAAATCTGTTTGTGCTGTTTTTCGAATTTATCCTTTATTTCTGCAATAGAGTTGCTGTAGTCTATTGCCAGTTCGTAGGATTGTCCGACATATCTTACATATAGTTTTCTCTGAAAGAGAGGTGTGGAATTTGCCCTATCCATAATTTTTTTCTCCAGTTCCAGGGCGACTTCTTCTAACAATTTTGACTGAAAATCCCTTTCCCTTATGAGGAGTGATTTTACCTCTTCAAAAACTATGTCTGACCAGACAACCCCGAGTGCCGAGAATACCCCGGAGTATCTGGGAGAGATGAAGTGATCTATGTCCAGTTTCTCAGCAAGATCACAAACATGGAGACCACCTGCTCCACCAAAGGAGACTATGTGAAATTCAGAGGGATCAAATCCCTTTGATGTGGCTATCTTTCTCAGGGCTCTTGCTATCCCGGTATTTGCAACTTCAATTATTCCCTCTGCAAGTTTTAAAGGTGTGATTCCCCATTCTGCGGAGAATTGTTCAAAAGCCCTTTTTGTACCCTCAGTGTCAAGTTTCATTTTACCGCCTAAAAAGAAATTGGGGTTTATTCTTCCAAGGAATAGATTTGCATCTGTTATTGTTAAATTTTTCCCACCTCTCCCGTAACAGATTGGGCCCGGGTCTGCACCGGCACTTTCGGGACCCACCTTGAGGGCTCCTCCTTCATCTATTCTGGCAATGGATCCACCACCTGTGCCTATCGTGTCAAGATAAATGAGAGGAAGTGGAAAGGGAAAACCATCTATCATTGTCTCTTTCTGCCGCAGTATTTCTCCTGAAACAATGGAAACATCTGTGGATGTTCCACCCATGTCAAAGGAAAGCAGTTTTTTTACCCCTGTGAGTTCTCCAAGCACCCTGACCGCTACGACCCCACCTGCAGGTCCAGAAAGAATCATATTAACAGGGTAGTTGATTGCATAATCTGGTGGAATGTTACCACCTGAGGAACCCATTATGAGGAAATCCTTTCCGAGTTTTTTCTCAATTTTTCCAACATATTCCTTTACAACAGGAAAAAGATAGGAGTTTATGATGGTTATTGCCGTCCTTTCATATTCTCTGTACTCAGGAAAGATCTCATGTGACGCTGTTACAAAGAATCCTTCATTTCTGAGAACTTCTGCCAGCTTCTGCTCATGTAATGGATTCAAAAATGAGAAGAGAAAAGAAATTGCCACCGCGTCAGGTTGTTTCTCTTTTACAATTGACACCACTCTGCTGATTTCTTCCTCTGAGAGGGGTGTTATGATTTCACCTTTACTCCCTGTTCTCTCCCTTACCCCGATTACATTTTCAGGTTCCAGAATATGCGGTGGTCTTCTGTAGTGGAGGTTGTAGAGTTCAAGGCGATTCTGCCTCCCGATGAAAGGTACACCTTCAAACCCTTCTGTGATCAGTAGAAGGACTTTCCCCCCCTTCCTTTCAAGAAAGGCATTTGTTGCAACTGTGGCACCAATTACAAGTTTTTCCACATTTGCAGGGGGGTAGTATCCTGCCTCCTTTAAACCTTCAATGACAGCCTGTGAAGGATTATGGGGAGTGGAGAGTCTCTTGTGAATATTGATACTGTTGCCTTCAAAAATTACGAAATCTGTAAAAGTTCCACCTGTGTCAATACCTATCTGTCTTTTCATAGATAATTATTCTACCTGTGGTAGGGGAGAAGGCAAGGGTGGTGGATAAATGAAATGTAAGTGGGTGAGTCATAACCTTGATTTCCATTTTTACTAATGGTAAACGGTAATGGAGGTTGCTATTATGAAATTTTATGACAGGGGAAAAGAGGTAAGCCTTCTCAGAGGCTTTGAAAAACGGAAAAGCAGAGCTCATATTGTTGTAGTAACAGACCTACACTATCAGGGCAGTTTTAACATGGCTGGATAAAAAAGGCGTGGAGATGGAGTATGTAAGATGTTGATTTACCAAATATCTGTCTAACTTGGATAAAAATAAGTTGGATACTTTCTATGATAATCTAAGCGTACAGTCAGAACATCAAGGATTTCTTTTTTCGGTCTTTTCAGGCCCTGGTTATAGATCTTTGCAACATTGTATCAGGGTTTTGGGGTACATTTTTCTGAGTAAACACCACCTTTTTCGGTAAGATTATTTTTGAGGCAAACCAATTCTTTGTCTTTTCCTGAAAAATGGTTAAAATATCTTCCAAATGGGCAAGGTAATCTTAGTCAAAGCCTCTGCTGGCTCAGGAAAAACTTTCAAACTGGCATCTGCCTTTGTAAGGAAACTGCTTGGGGATTGTCAGAGGGGGAACAGGAGCAGCTTCCAGAACATAATCGCTATAACTTTCACAAGAGCGGCCACCAAAGAGATGGTGGTAAGGGTCCTGGACTATCTCATTGGACTTTCCACAGGAACTGCCGAAAAGCATGTTGTAGAGGAAATTGCTCCAGATATTCCAGAAGATCTGCGCAGGAAAGTTGCCACCTGCATACTTGAAGAGATATTCAAAAATTTTTCCCTTCTCAGGATAAGCACCATCGATAGTCTTGTAACGAGTATCTTCAGGGCTTCCCTCTTTGTAAAAAATCTTCCTCCCCATCTTGAGGTTCTTCCCGGTGCCGAAGATATATACCGCCGTGCCATGGAAATGGGTCTGGATAAAAGTGTGATGCATGAAGGAAAGGGTGACAGAATTAAAAAAGTTACTCTCAGCAGTTATTCCCTTTTCAATACCCATACTTTTGACATATATTCCAGAATTGAAAATTTTCTGAGAGAATATTTTAACGCCATGATCTTCAGAAATATTGAGATTGGTAAATTTAAAGCAAATTATCCCTTGAGTGCCGAACATGAAGCCAGAGAACTGCTTTCCACGATTGAGTCTCTGAAATGTGACAAAGGAGCAACTCATAAACTTGCAGAAAAAAGTGGTTATTCATTTATTCTTGAATTCCTCACGAAGATGGGTGTTGAAGAGCTGATTGATGGAAGAAAAAAGTGTAAAGAAAAGGAAGAGCTAAACAAAAAGTTTCAGAGCATAAAGAGAAAATTAAGTGATTATTACTGGGAAATTGTAAAAGGATTTTCCTTTGATATTGGCGATCTTCTTTCAGAGGGAAAACTTATCTTTCATCAATTAATAAAGGAAGAGGGAACAATCCCTCTTGATTACAGTATGAAACTTCTTGTTGAGCTCATAAAATCCTACAGATTCCCCGAATCCTATATTTTCCTTGCAGAGAGAGTAAATTATCTTCTGGTTGATGAATTCCAGGATACCAGTGACAGCCAGTGGGAGTTTCTTGAATCGGTGGCTGAGAATGTGGTTGCAGAGGGAGGAATTTTTTTTGCCGTTGGTGATCCAAAACAGACAATATATTTCTGGAGGGGGAGCAAGGAGGACATTTTCAGTGAAGTTAATGAAAAATTCAAACATTTTTCCAGCACTGAAGATGTGGTTTTAAAGAAGAATTACAGAAGCGGGAAAACGGTAATTGAGTTTGTAAATAAATTTTTCAATCCAGATGTATGGAAAAAGTATGTTATAAGTTCTATTATGGGTTCTTCTGATAAGGATAAGCAAAAGATAAGTTTTTACAGAGAATTGCAGAATAAAATCGAAAGTTATCTTGACAGGTATTACAATGTGACTCATTTTTCTGAAAAGGAGGGAGGGTATGTTGAAATCAGACTTATAGAGGAGGGAAATAAAGATTCAAATCTGGAGAGTATTGCCTCATCTCTGAAAGAAATCATTGAAGAACAGGTTACCCAAAAAGGCTACAGATATAAAGACATTGCAATTCTTTTGAGAAAGAGAAACGAGATAAGGAAAATTTCATCATATCTGATGGCGAATAATGTTCCAGTGAAAACATCACATGGCCTGAATATACTTGATGAACTTCTCATCAGGGAAATTGTTTCCCTGTTAAAATTTCTAAACAACCCATCTGATAATCTCTCTTTTTTGCAGTTTGTTGAAGGAGAAATTTTCAGGTCAGCGGCAGGGGATAAAATCCCACCCTTGGAGGATTTTCTGGAAAGTTTACTTGATTCTCGAACTCTCTATTACATCACCTTTAAGGAAAAACATGGTGATCTCTGGAGTGAATTTTTTGCAGATATTTTTAGAAGGGTTGGTTTTACCCCTGTAGCAGATCTCATATGGCTGATCTATGAAAAATTCAGAATTCTCGTGAATTTTCCAAAAAAAAGACCATTGTTCATCCATTTTGTGGAAGTTGTTCGTAATATTGAGGAGAGAAACTCAGATATTAATTCCTTCCTTGAATCCCTTGAAAGTGGAGAAATTGAGGAAGAAGATCTGGTAATTCCTTCCCAGGAAAGTGCAGATGCAGTTACCATCTCAACCTATCATAAAGCTAAAGGTCTTGAGTGGCCAATTGTAATTATCCCCTATATGGCTGTTGTCTTTAACTGGAGAATGTTTAATTCTTTCCACCCTACTCTCATTGTTGATTCGGAGGGTTCCATCTTTGCTCTTACCAGTTCAACTGCTTCATTTATTGACAGGGAAAGACTCCATCTGGGTGTAAAGGAATATGTTCTTCAGGTCTTAGGTGAAATTAACAATTTTTATGTTGCCACCACAAGGGCTAAGGATAAGTTGTTTATGTTTGTTCCAATAAAATATGGAAATTCAAAGAATACAGTATCTGAAATTTTGCAGAGCATTTTCCCCTTTGAAGATGGAAAATTTATTGCAGGAGAAAATACTCCCAGAAAGGTTGAAGAAAGAAAGAAAAAGCCACTTACTGAATCAGAGATTATTACTCCGGCTTCCATCATTCCTCCTCTCTCTGTGTACAACTGGAGAAATAACCTTGTGAGAAAAAGTGAAGAGTTCAGAGAGTTAGATGATAACGAAATCAGAAGAATGAAGAAGGGAACTTTTTATCATGCAGTTCTTGAGAGGATAAAGTATCTGGATTATAAAGAGGAGCAGATGGAAGGGCAGGTGAAAGGTATAATTGATATGCTTCTGAAGGATCAGGAATTTAAACAGTTCAGGGGAATTAAGGATTTATTGATTCAAAAGCTTCTGGAGTTCTTATCTGACCAGAAGATTAAAAGATTCTTTTCCAGAAAAGAGTATCCTGAAAGTGAGTGGGAAATTAATAATGAATTTGAAATAGTTAATGGAAGTGGAGAAAGCTTCAGAATAGACAGGTTTATGAAGGGTAAAAGCGGTGCTGTAATTATTGATTACAAAACCACCTTTGATAATCTTGACTCTTATGAAGAGCAGGTCAGGAATTATGGGAGATTGGTAAGTGAGATTTTTAACATAAGTAAAGAGAGAATCACTTTGTTACTGCTCAGTATCGAAGAAAGGGAAATACATCATGTCACCTTCAATTGAAATTGTAAAACCGGGTGTGGATCTGATTGACAAGGTTATTGATTTCCTTGGGGAGGATTTTTCGCATAAGAAGGTGGTTTTTCCCACCAAAAGAGCGGGAAGATTTTTAAAGAAGAAGTTATCTGAGAAACTTGGAAAGGGATTTGTTCCTCCTGAAATTTACAGTATTGAGGAGTTTATTTCGTATGTGGTTTCCTCTGTTTCTTCCGGTGCTTCAAGACCGGTTCTATCCGAACTTGATGGTGCAGTAATGTTGAAAAAGTTGATGGAAAGTATGGGGGTATTTTCCAGAGTATTCAGAGAGGAAAGCTATATTTATTACTGGATGATTGAGTTGTTCAATATGTTTGAAGATTTTTTCAGAGAGGGAAAGAAACCGAAGAAAGAAGATTTAAGCAAAGTGGAAAATCTGCCTGATGTTGTTGTTAGATTCTGGGAAAATGTTGAAGAGATCTTTGATACGTATACAGAAATGCTTGATAAGGAAAATCTAACTACGCCTGCTTACAATTATTTTCTACTGAAAAGAAACCTTGATGATTGTAACTCATCGATTTGTGAATCTGTGAAATTGAAAAATGTTATTTTTGCAGGGTTTTATGCCCTGACCGGAGTGGAAAAAGACTTCATTAAATTTCTGCTCGAGGAACCATCCAATTTTTTCCTGTTTCAGCCGGTGGAAAAAGATGATCCCCTTACCATAAAATTACTTGAAGAACTGGGAT
>JALSQH010000135.1 GCA_026985515.1 bacterium | reverse complement strand
CAGATATCCTTTTACCGGAGAAGATAGTCTGTTACAATGCCCCATCTGTAGCAGGAGAAATTGAGATACTGCGAAAAATATTGCAGGATATATCTGATGAACCCCTGGAAAACTGGAATGACACTGTTATAGTTTTGCCTGATTCAGGAACTCTGATACCCTTGCTGAACGGTGCAGTATCTATCCTGGAGAGAAATTTTAACATAACCATGGGGTATCCCCTCACCAGAACGTCGATCTATTCTCTTTTTGAAAGAATTTTTAAGATATGGTCATCTCCATATCCCGGGAAAGTACACTATGTTGATTTTATCTCTGTAATTTCTTCCCCTCTGGTAAAAAATATGAGATTTACCGATGAGGATGAAAGCGAGGTAAGGACGAGAAAATTTATGCAACAACTCATTAAAGAAGTTATTGATGAAGATTATTTCATCTTTGATCCGGAAAAAGTGATTGATTCCGTGGCTATGGAGGAATTAGAGAAATCTGGAAATGACAGTGAATTTGTTTCAAAGGTAAAAAGGTTCCTTCTTGATCTCCTTTTACCTCCCTTTGCAGACAGGGAAGTTAAGGTTAAAGATATTATTGAAAAGCTGGAGAAAATTTTACTTGATGTTGTAAATAAAACCCCGTTTGGTAGTTATCTTTTCAGCAGGGAATTTGCCTCATCATTTTTTGATTCCTTTGAAACTGTGAAGAATTCGCTGATAGCAGAAGAAAAAGTTACTTTAAAAGAAGGAGTCGGGATTATAAAAAGGGTTGTTGAGGAAGCTCATGTACCATTTACCGGAAGCCCCATAAAAGGTTTACAGATTATGGGTTTCCTTGAAACCAGGAATCTCAAGTTCAGACGGGTTATCATTCTTGATGCCAATGAGGATGTCCTCCCCTCCAGACCCTCTATTTCGCCTCTTTTCCCTCCTTTGATGAGAAGAAGTTTTGGATTTCATCACGGGTTCCATCCTTTCCAGTTCCACGATTTAATCTCAAGACACCATTTTTACTCTCTGATCAGCGGTGCAGAGGAGGTCCATTTGCTTTTTGTGGATAGCGGTGACAAAATTCCCAGCAGATTTATTAAAGAGATGGAATGGTGGATGAAAAAGAGGGGTAAAGTATTTTCAGAAGGTAAGCTTGATAATAGTGTTGATATACGGGTCGTTCAGGAAGAGAAAGAGATTCGCAAAATCGGAAATATCCTTAGCTCGTTGAAAGAACTTAATTTCAGCTACACTTCTCTTGATGAGTATATAAAATGCCCCTACAGATTTTTCTTAGAAAAGGTTCTGCAGGTTGAAGCAACTGGAGTTGATGAAGAGGAGGAGAAGTTCAGAAAACATGGAATAATAGTTCACGAAATACTTGAGAAACTCTACAGGGAATTTTTTAAAGACAGAGGTAAAGAAATTTCATGGGATGCTGAAGAGAGTTTACTTGAACTGCTTGAAAAAAAGGTTGAAGAGGTCTTTGATGAGTATTATCCTCCAGATAAAGGTCTCAGAACTGCCAGGAGTTTAATATTAAAAGAAGCAGTTTCCCTCAAGCTGGCGGAGTTTATAAAACTTGACATAAAGAAAAATGCTGGAGCCATTATTACTGGAATAGAGGAACCTTTAAATTATAGTGGAAACATTGGTGGAATGGAAGTAAAGTTTAAAGGAATTGCAGATCGTATTCAGCAGTTAAATGGTAAAGTTGAAATCATTGATTATAAGACTTCAGGGAATAGAGATAATTACCTGTTTGTTTCAGACAAGAAGAATGGTTCCTCTTCATTCTGGGATACTATAGAAGAACTGGAGATAAAACCTCCTTCCTCCATAGAAGAAGATTTTGAAATGAGATCACTTATCTATGAAACTGTGAAGAGTTTTCAGCTTCCACTCTATATATATCTTTACGCAAAGAAGAGAGGGAGAACTTCCGGCATTTATTCTTCCCTTTACTTTCTTAAATATGAGAGAGAAAAGGACCTTTTTGTATATTTCACAGAACTTCAGGGAGCTTATCAGCTGGATCTTTTTGAGAGAAAAATACTGGAGCCGTTGATAAGTGCCATTCTGAATCCAGATATTCCTCTGAGTGCTAAACCTGTAGAACCAGATTTCTGTGAGAGCTGTCCTTTTGCCGTTATCTGCCGCAGAGGGATAGAATGAGAGGGAATCTTCCCGATAATTTACTCACTCTGTTAAGAGACAGGACCCATGGTGCCACATATATTCAGGAGAAGATTATTGATGAACTCTCTGCACTTCAGAGGTTTGAACCCTCTCTTTTGGTGAACCTTGCAGAGGGTTTGAGGCAGAGTTATCCCGCAATGGTTCAATTGCATCATCTCAGCAGCAAACTTGAGGAGTGTGCAGAAAAAAGAGAGAATAATTGTGTGAAAAAGTTAAAGGAATTTTTTGGAGAAATGCACAACAGAGCCGTGAATAAGTGCGTGGAGGAAATCTTGAAACTGGGTCCATCCAGAATAACCACGATATCTCACAGTTCTCAGGTTATAAAGGTACTTACGAGGTTGAAGAAGAAGGGTCATAAATTCACACTTCTTGTGGGGGAGGGAAAACCTGCAAAAGAGGGTCTTGTAACTGCCAGAGTTCTGAGGGAGGCAGGCATAAAAAGCTATGTGTGTAAAGATGGAAATCTTGCAAAGTATGCCAGGAGGAGAGATCTCATTTTAACTGGAACAGATGCATTTGGAAAAGAGTGGTTGATTAACAAAATTGGTTCTTATGAGCTTGTTATAAAGGGTGGTCTTGCTGGTGTCCCCACCATAGTTTGTGCCTCTGAGGATAAGCGTGTTGTACCCGATATTATGAATTACAGCTTTGATACAGATTTTCTCAGAAATTTCAAAAGGGAAATTACTGAGATGCAGATGGAAGTGGTTCCCACTTCTATAGTGTGGAAACTGATTTTCTGATCAGTAGTCAGCTTCCCTGAATTGATTGAATTTCTTACAGAAGAGAAAATCTACATTCCCCTGAACACCATTTCTCTGCTTGGCAATTTTAATGCGGAGCCGCTGACAATCTCCATCGTCTGCTCTCTGGAAATTCTCTTCAGATTTTTTCTTCTTTCCCTCTTCCGGGTCATAAATAAACATTATCAGATCTGCATCCTGCTCAAGTGCACCAGATTCACGAAGATCAGAGAGGCGGGGTTCCGCCCTTTCCCTCTTTTCCACCTCCCGGTTTAACTGTGAAAGGGCCATTATGGGAATGTTCAATTCAAGTGCGAGATTTTTAAGAGCTCTTGAAATCTCCGCTATTTCAAGTTCCCTCCTTTCAAATTTTCCTCCAAAACTGAGCAACTGCAGGTAATCAATTATGACCAGACCCTCCTTATCCGGATCTTTATACTTTCTTCTGATCTCGTTGGTGAATTTCCTTATCTTGGCTCTTATTTCATAGAGGGTTTTTGATTTTGTATCGAATTTTATATCGTAGTTCATGAGAGTATCTGCCGTGGTATAAATCTTTGGTAGATCATACTCCTTGGAGAGAATCCCTCTTATTATGCTGTCAAGGGGTATTTCTGCAAGGTTGGCTATCATTCTGTTAACCAGATCTCTAACAGGCATCTCGAGGGAGATAAAGAGTACAGGGTACCCCTGTGCTGCAACTTTCAGGGCTATGTTGAGGGCAAAGGAAGTTTTCCCCTTTGATGGTCTTGCTGCAAGCAGTATGAAATTACCAGGCTGAAGTCCATATATGAGCTGGTCAAGTTTGTCGTAATGGGTTGGTATTCCTGGTCTGTAGTAGGGGTCCAGCATCATCTGTTCGATGATTGTGAGATTTTCCTTAATTGCATCCTTCATTTCCACTAATTTTTCTATTTCTCTCCTCTCCAGAATGTCAAATATCCTCTTTTCCACACTGGAGAAGAAGTAATCGAGGGATTCCTGGGGCTGGTATGCTTCATTCATGATCTTGGATGCTTCAAGAATAAGTGCTCTCAGGATGGCTTTTTCTCTTATGATTTTTGCATATTCTTCATAATTGGTTGAGATGGCAACTCTGTCTGCAATGCTTGAAAGATAGCTGTAACCACCAGCTTTTTCAAGTTCACCAGAGGAGTCAAGTGATTCTGACAGGGTAACAATATCCACAGATTCGCCTTCATCCCTGAGTTTCAGTATATGTTTGTATATTATTCCATGTGCGGGCTTATAAAAGTCTTCAGGTCTTAAAATTCCTGCTACTTCATCAATGGCTTCGTTGTTCAGGAGGAGACTGCCAAGTAATTGAAGTTCAGCTTCCAGATTGTGAGGGAGGACCCTCCCCTGAGTTAGTTCTTCAGTTTCCTTCATCCTTCCCTGTAACTTCAACCTGAATCTGGGCTTTCATACCCAGTTCAAGTTTAATGGGAACTACAAACACACCGGTCTGTTTAATTGGTTTTTCAAGTTCAATGCTGGCTTTTGAAAGTTCTATTCCCTGCTCCTTGAGTGCATTTGCTATGTCAATAGCTGACACTGAACCATAAATTTTCCCTTCCTCTCCCTCCACTAACTTTCTCTCAAAGGTCAGTTTAATTTTAGCAAGTTTTTCAGCAACACTTTCAAGAGCCCTTTTCTTCTTCTCAATTTTCCTCTGAATCATTCTTTTTTTATGTTCAAACTCTTTAACTTTCTTCGGATCAGCTTTGACAGCCAGTTTTCTTGGGATCAGGTAGTTCCTGGCGTAACCATCTGCAACTTTTACTATTTCACCCATCTTTCCTAAATTTTCAACATCTTCAAGGAGAATAACCTCCATAATTTACCTCCTCAGATTTATTTAACATCTTTTGGAAGAATGATCAGCTTCTTGGTAACGGTGGTGAATGGCAGAAGGGCAAGAATTCTGGCTCTTTTAATAGCCACTGTAAGTTCCCTCTGATGTTTGGCACAGGTTCCGGTTACACGTCTGGGTAAGATTTTACCCCTTTCTGTTACATAATCTTTAAGAAGGGCTGGATTTTTGTAATCAATCTCTATTCCCTCTT
>JALSQH010000134.1 GCA_026985515.1 bacterium | reverse complement strand
TCAATGATACTGGAACCTTTGAAACTTCCTTCATCGCCAGAAGAATTTCTCTCAACCTGCCTGGATCCTTCAGGAGAGCAGCACCCGCTCCTTTTTTTACGACCTTTTTAACCGGACAGCCTGCATTCAACTCAAAAAGGAGGGGTAAAAATTCACTCTGAATTTTCTCCATGGCTAACACGAAGTCCTCAGCCATAAAACCAAAGAGCTGTATACCTGTATCTCTTTCACTTTTAACCTCTCTGACCATTCTCATCGTTTCTTCATCACCATAAATAATTCCCCTTACGGAAATCATTTCTGTTGTAGCAAGTTCAAGATATATTTCTCGTACAATTCCTCTGAAAATAAAATCGGTGTACCCCGCAAGGGGAGCCATGGAGATTATGCAACTTCCCTTTTCTGGAATCATAGGTCAACAATATTTAAAAATCTCTTTTTTACTATTTCAACAACTTTGCTTTCATTAATTTCTTCCGGGGAGGAAATGTACTCCTGGTAAAGTTCAGATAGCTGTTCCAGTTTGCGGAAGAAATTGGGATCATTGAGGGAATATCCATTCTCAAAAAATGTTTTGAGGAGATTCTCATTTCTGAGAAGTTCCCACATAATGACAACCCTACCCCACCCCATTACAAGAACCATTTCCGGGATTTCAATGTTAAGATCATGAATAACAGATTTAACTTCTCTAAAAGTGGTTCTTACCAGCCTGACATCTTCTTCTGGATCAGGGTAAACAAAGAGAATAATATCCTCCTCCCTCAGGTATATTAGCAGCCTCTCACCCACCCTGAATCTGTGACCACAGGTGGGACACACAGCAATATTCACCGACTCAGGATCAAACTTTTCCCAGTTATCAGCCACAATTACCCTGTAAATCTCCGTCTCAAACTCATCCAGACAGACTGGACAGACAACGGTGGCTCTTCTTCTGAGGTCAGAGATCTTCATCATGGTTTTATTTTAAGACAAATGGATTTTATCTACAAAGCAACTCTCATTTCTTATTAGAATTAACGCTATTCTTGCTTAATTTTTATATAGTTACCCTTTAAGATCTTAACTATTTTATCAAAATGTTCCCTGTGTGAAGGGAATTTTTTAAAGTACTGTTCTAAATGCTTTTTATGTACTTGAAGTTCATCAGCAGAAAATCTTTCTTTTAATAACTCGCTTCCTATTAAGGGATAATAATAAAAGTTGCTGGAAAGATACCTTGCAAGATATTCAGGAATCTCTGCATAAATTCCATTTAATATATCAAAAATTTTAACATTAAGTAATTCGGCCTTAATCTCATCTAATTCTTCATTTCTCAATTTAACTCTCCCAATTCTATCCAGAACAAGTAGCAGAATAACTTCTCCTATACTGATTTTGTCATTCATTTTCCTCAATATAATATCGGAGATATACTTTTCAATGTGCCTTATTTTTATATCAAGAGATAAAATTAATGCTATCAACAAAGGGATGCTTGTTTCATATTTCAAATTTTTTCGTTGCTCAAGAAATTTCTCCAAAAAAGGAAGTGTTTCTCTAAGAAAACCTGATTCAAAGTACCTATGATAGTAAAAATTGGCAATCATATACCAAATATCAGTTATAGAATAATTTTTTCTTAAAAAATCTATCAGATGGGATTTTAATTGAATAAACAAATCATCCCATGCATAGATGACATCTCCGCCAATGAGAAAATTCAAAATCCACAATGTTATCCTTTTATGCTCTTTTGAACTCTTATTCAACCAGATGCTTTTAATAAAATCAAAACAGAGATTTGTGAATACAATATCCTTATCCCAGAGATACATATTTTCTTTCAGGAATTCTCGCAATGATTTTCCAAAATTTTTCTTGAATGAAGATGAAAGTTTCTTTCTACTAAGGACATAACTCAATAGTTGTTTCATAACTTCAATTGGAAATCCTTCCCAGAATTCGGAAGGGACAGAGGGGAACAGGATCTCCACAATTATTTCCAGAATTTCCTCATTTCCTAAATTTCTTTCCAGCAGATCGAATAATTTATTTTTATAAGGCAAGACAGCATAAGGGGAGAACATCACCATATAAGAGAGCAATCTTATCAATTCAACCAAATATTCCTCATCATTTTTTGTTCTATTAATCTCCCCAATAAGTTTATTTAAAATTAACCCAACCTGTTCTTCATTAAACACATGACCTGCTATTCTCTTAAACCAGCTCCCACTAGTAATTAATTCATTCAAGGTAACGACAATATTAAAATTCTGTATACACTCATGAAGATTAATAGAACCCGATAAGATAGCATTTAGAATAGTTAGAGAGACCTCTGCTGCAATATCCTCATATATAGCTAGATCCGGGGCAGCAAAAGTAATTATATGAAATACCATCACTCTTAGCGAGTGACGCGAATCACTATCTGATTTATTGATATACCTTTTCAGAAGTTTCTTTAGAAGCTCAAATTCTTCTCTTTTTTCAAATATAAGACCCGTTCTGAAATTTTCAACTAAGTAGCTCAGAAGCAAGAGTCCAAAATAAGACTCCTTATTATTTTTTCTCAGAGCCTTTTTAAAAGCAATCTCTTTTAGGTGCAGTATCATAGAGAGTGTTTCTTCATCATACATCTTTTTTTCCCATTCGAGTAAAGGATCCAATCTGAATTCTATCTCTTCAATATGCATATCTTCTTTTAGCCAATTAATTACCTGAGCAATCTCTTCATCAAAATTTTTTGATTTACCCATAGCAATTACCTTTCTTTTTTCGTTATTCTTTATTTTTAAAGAGATTTTTACCTGAAGTTTGGCTGGTATGCATGGTTACAGCTTTAGCCGGGTTTAGGGCAGAGTGACGCGTAACCTTATGTTCACTGTCAGGTACTGGGAAATACTTCATAGTATTCTTTTATCCTTCAGATAATGAAATATACTCTCCAGAAACCCTCTATCGTTCTCAAGGATTTCCTTAGCCTCTTCTTTAGAGACAACTATTT
>JALSQH010000133.1 GCA_026985515.1 bacterium | reverse complement strand
TAAAAGCCACTATCCCGAACCAGAAGGCTTCCTCTGGCTTCATCAGTCCGGAGGTGAGAATTCCACTTCCTCCATTAAATGGGGTTCTCCGGGTGTGAAAATCTATTCCAGACCTGTAGTCGAAATAATCATTGAGAACATTAACACTTATGTGAAGAAGCACGAGTCCTGTCAGAGCCAGTATGAAGTCAAAAGGTATGATTTTACCCCTCAATATCAGTGAAACACTCCCTCCAAGAAGAACCAGAATTACTGAGAGAAATAGAAACTGCGGTCTTGTCTCCAGGAAATAAATTTTTGCTCTCTCCATTGACATCTGACCTCCTGTTTCTAAAATACATGATAGGAAAAGTAAACTTTTTTGCAAGAGTCACTTGACAGCACATTTTTAACTCCTACTATATAAAATAGCGGAAAAATCAGAAAAGAAAGGGGTGATTTAGATGCCAGGAGTTATTGTCCGCGAAGGAGAATCTTTTGAGAGTGCTCTCAAGAGATTTAAAAAACAGGTTGAGAAAGCTGGTGTTCTTTCTGAGGTGCGGAAGAGGGAGTTTTATGAAAAGCCCAGTGTCAAGAGAAAGAAAAAGATGATAGCTGCCAGGAAGAGACTCCTTAAGAGATTGAAAAAGATGCAGCAACTTCAGTAGGGAAAGTTTGATGGCTTTAAAGGAAGAAATAGACAGATTATTGAAGGAATCTCTAAAATCTGGAGATAAGAAAAGGGTAAGCGTTTATCGTCTCTTAAAATCTGAGATCAGGAACAGGGAAGTAGAAGTAATGCATCCCCTCAGTGATGATGAGGTGATGCAGGTAATTTCATCCATGATAAAAAAGAGAAGAGAATCTGTGGAGCAGTATCGCGAGGGCGGGAGAGAGGATCTTGCCAGGGCTGAAGAAGAGGAGATTTCCATCCTCCAGGAATTGTTACCACCACAGCTCAGTCGTGAGGAACTCATTTCTCTGATTAAAGAAACAATGGAGGAGTTGGGAGCCCATTCTCAGAAAGATTTTGGAAAGGTGATGAGAGCCGTGATGGCAAAAGTTAAGGGAAGGGCGGACGGTAAGGAAGTAAACCTCCTTGTGAGGGAACTTCTTGAAAAAGAAAGCAGGTAGAGGTCGCCTTTGGGCTCCATTCCTGATGACAAAATAGAGGAAATACTTGAAAGAATCGATTTAGTTGATCTGGTTTCCAGATATGTAACGCTGAAGCGGGTGGGGAAAAATTACTTTGGTCTCTGCCCCTTCCACTCTGAAAAAACTCCTTCATTTTCGGTAAGTCCGGAAAAACAGCTCTACTACTGCTTCGGATGCGGTGCAAGGGGTAACGCCATAACCTTTCTGATGCAGATTGAGGGTCTGAGTTTTATTGAGGCTGTCAGGGAGCTGGCTGATCAGGCAGGTGTTGAGCTTACATTTTCCAGAAGAGAGAGGGAGAATGAACTTAAAAGAGCCACACTTCAGAATGTACTGAAGGTGGCAGAAAAATTTTTCCAGGACAATCTGCGAACCGCGGCAGGAGAAAAGGCAAGGGATTATCTCAGAAAAAGAGGATTGACTGAAGAGGTAATAAGAGAATGGGGAATCGGTTATGCTTCACCGGGATGGAGGGATCTGAGGGAATATCTGAGAAAGCAGAAGATAAGCGACGAACTTGCCGAAAAGGCAGGGCTTATCATAGCAGGTAGAGACAGTTATTATGACCGGTTCAGAGATAGAATAATTTTCCCGATTTATGATCAGAGAAACAGAATAGTAGGTTTTGGTGGAAGGATAATAACGGAGAGCAGTGATTCTCCCAAGTATCTGAATTCTCCAGAGACACCTCTCTTCAACAAGAGTAAAACCCTTTTCGGGTTAAATAAAGCAGCATCTGAAATATCCAGAACAGGTGAGGTGTTTCTGGTTGAGGGATATCTGGATGTTATCTCCCTCTGGCAGAATGGGGTGAAGAACAGCGTTGCTCCTCTTGGTACCGGGCTTACGGAAGACCAGATAAAAATTCTCTCCAGACTGGCAGGGAGAGTTTATATCACTTTTGACAGTGATAATGCCGGAGTAAAGGCAACTCTGAGAGCCATTGAGTTGCTTACGGTGGAGGGAGTGGAACACTTTGTGATGAGACTGCCCGAAGGTGAGGATCCCGATTCATTTATCAGAAAAGAGGGTATAGAAGGGTGGAAAAGCGTCAGAGATAAGGCTCTTCATGGTTTTGATTTTTATCTGGGTTATCATCTCCACAGATATGGAAAAACACCTGAAGGAGTTGCAAAATGTGCAGGTATTGTTGCTGAACTGATTGGTAAGGTAAAGGATCCCGTCTTGAGGGAACTTTACATTGCAAGAGCTTCAGAATTTCTGGGGATAAGTGAGGAATCTCTCAAAGTGAAGGTAAAGCTGGAAAAGGGAAGTTCATCCAGTCCAGAAAAAGTGGAGAAGTGGAATTTTTACCCTGAAGAGGAGATGTTTGTGGCGCTTTTTCTTAAGAATCCATCCCTTGTTGAGGAAAGCGAGTTGAGGGATGCAGGTAGATACCTCATTTCTCCCATTTTAAGAGATCTTCTTGAAAAATGGTTTACCCTTGTTAAGTCTGGAAAAGATTCTCCTGGCTATCTTGTGAGCAGCGATAATGAAAGGATGCCTGAGATTGTGAGTTATCTCCTCTCAAAGGAGTTTGCCGCTACTGAGGAGCTGATTGGTGATCTGATTGAGGGTATGAAGAGGAGAAAGATAAAGCTCATGCAGGAAAAACTTTCCAGGGAAATTCAGCAGGCTGAGAGAATGGGCGACCACAGAAAGGCAAAGGAGCTTTTGAAAAAGAAGCAGCAGATTCTCAATGACCTGAGAGCTGGTGTGTGGAGTGGGGGAGAATTGTAACCAGAAAAGGGGTGCGCAGTATGGATGATTTTGAATTCAGGGATGATTTTGAGATCTATGAAGAAGAAGAGGATCGGAGTTACAATAGCCTTGAGTCATATTTTAAGGAGATGTCAAATTTGCCGGTCCTCTCCCCTGAAGATGAGAAAAAACTTGCAGAGGATATTGAGGAGAAAAGAAGGAAGGTATGGAATTTTATGTTGAGACTGACTGTTGTGATCCGGGAAGTGATAAAACTGTATGATGATATCGTGGCAGGAAGGAAAAAATTGAAAGAAATCTTTGCCGATTTAGGTGAGGACGAAGAGGGAGATGTGGAGGAAGGCAAAAAGAAAGAGGAACTTCTCAAGCATATGGAAAAAGCCAAAAAATGGTATGCAGAGTGGAGAGAAATTCAGGAAAAACTTCACAGCGAAAACCTCACAAAGGAAGCCAGGAAGCAGCTGAAGTTAAGAGCAAAAAAAGTTAAGGAGCACATGGCAAATCATCTGAGGAAGATAAAATTTGATCACAGAGTTTTGAGGGAATTTGCTGAGACCGTAAAAGATTATTACAGGCGATACGAGGAGATACAGAATACAAAAAGAAAAATTGCAGAAAGGTTCAAGATCAAGGAAAAGGACCTTGATGATTTCTTCGGTAATTACAACAGGTTGCTGGATAAAAGGGAATTTCTGATGCAGTATGGGGTGGAGCAGGAGGAATTTGAAAAGTTGATGCTTGATTATTTTTCTGCCAAACATGAAGAGGAGGTTTTTGAGAGAGAGATTGAACAGAATCCCTCAAAGTTTGAGAGTTATGTACTTTCCCTTTTTAAGTTGCTTGATTCTCTTGAGGAGCAGAAGAACTGGTTTGTAAGCTGTAACCTGAGACTTGTGGTGAGTATTGCCAAAAAATATATCAACAAGGGACTTGACATAAGCGACCTGATTCAGGAAGGAAATATGGGATTGCTCAGGGCAGTGGAAAAGTTCAATCCCGAAAAGGGCTTTAAGTTCAGCACCTATGCAACATGGTGGATAAGACAGGCAATAACAAGAGCCATTGCTGATCAGTCAAGGACAATTAGAATTCCTGTACATGTGATAGAGAATATTCATAAGATAAACAGGGTAACCCAGGAGAAAGCTCAGGAAATGGGTGGAAATCCTGATCCCAAGGAAATTGCTGATAAAGTTGGGCTCACGC
This sequence comes from bacterium, assembly GCA_026985515.1. Classification (GTDB taxonomy): domain Bacteria; phylum JALSQH01; class JALSQH01; order JALSQH01; family JALSQH01; genus JALSQH01. The sequence goes on along the minus strand of JALSQH010000133.1, from coordinate 7,810 downwards.
CAGAGAAAGTTGAGAAAATTATGATGGCAAATCAGAGTATTGTGAGGCTCGATGCACCCATAGGAGATGATGGTGACAGTCAGATACAGGATTTTATTGAGGATATAACGACTCCCACTCCTGAAAAAGTTGCAATTAAAAGGGATCTTCAGAGGAAGGTAAGCCAGCTTCTTCAGGAACATCTGCAACCCAGGGAAAGGGCCATAATAAAGGAGAGGTTTGGACTGGATAGAAAGGCTGATGATAAAACCCTGGAAGAGGTTGGTGCACTTTTCAATGTAACGAGGGAAAGAATCAGACAGATTGAGGGGAAGGCACTTAAAAAATTGAGACATCCGGATGTGATCAAAGAGCTGAGAGATTTTGTTGAGGATTGATGGGCAAAAAAGTCTCCCCCATTAATGGGGTAAAAATTGGTCATCAGACCAGATGCGAAGATGGAACAGGCGTAACAGCCATAATCTTTGATAAGCCTGTTAAAGCTGTAGCTGCCTTTACAGGTAGCGCCTCATCCACCAGGCAATTTGATTCCCTCTTTCTGGGTCACTCTGTGAGGAAAATTGATGCAATATGTCTCACAGGCGGAAGCGCCTTTGGTCTTGGAAGTGGCATAGGGGTACAGTTGTATATGAAGGAGCAGGGGCGGGGATTACTGATAAGAAACAGGATCAGGGTACCCATTGTTCCCACTGCTGCAATTTTTGATCTTCTTGTTGGTAAAGAAAGCTATCCTGATGTTGAGGATGGATATTTGGCTGCAGCCTCTGCAAAGGAGGAGTTTGAAACCGGCAGTGTTGGTGCGGGAACAGGAGCCACTGCCGGGAAAATTTTCGGGTATGAAAGAGCGACCAAAGGCGGTTTTGGGGCTGCATGGAAGAGGGTGGGGGACGTAACAGTTTTTGCTCTTGTGGTTGTAAATAATTTTGGCAATGTTCTGGGATCATCAGGCGAAATAATAGCAGGAATCAGGGGTGAAAAGGAATTTGTAAATTTATCTGAGACAGCTCCTTTTTATTCCCCCCTGGAAAACACAAATCTTGTTGTGATAATAACAGATGGTACTATGGAGAGGGAGGATCTGCTCATTGCCGGAAGAATTGCCTCGGGGTCCTTTGGAAGATTTTTTTCTCCACCAAGTTCCAGCGCCGATGGGGATGTTCTCATAATGGTTTCAGCGGGAGAAAAAAGGGTTCTTCCCGATGTGGCTGGTTATGCAGCCATTGAAGTAACTGGAAGAGCAATTGAAGATGCCATTTCCTCAGCGTCTTCCTGTGGAAATGTGCCTTCTGTATCTGACTGGAGGAGAGAAGTTGGGACTTGAAGAAAGAAAAAAAGTTCTCATGGAAATTATTGATAAATCAGGGGATGAAGAGCTCAGAAGAGCAGCTGCAGAGTCTCTCAATAAAGTGGAAGGTAAGATGTCGCTTCCACTTGTTATTGATAACCTGAGGCACGGGGATAAGGTAATAAGGTTACAGGCAATCTATTCTCTGGGAAAAATAGGTGGCGAAAAGGCGATCAATGCTCTCTACTCTCTATGGTCGGTGGATAGCGATGTGGATGAAAGGGCGGCAGCTGCAAGGGCTCTGAGTGAGATTGATGATCCACGTAGCATGAAATTTTTCTGGAAAGTGTTTCAGCTTGAGAAGGAGAAAGTTGTTAAGGTAGAGCTTTTTCAGTTGTTGAAAAAATGGAAGGATAGAAGAGGAACCGGAATTTTACTCAAAGAACTTTCCTCAAGAGATGCAGATTATTTAATAGAGCTCATAAGAGTTCTGGGGAAACTTGGAGATCCAAGAGTTGAACCATACCTGATAAAACTGGCTGGTTCCAGACACAGGGGAATTAAGATGGCGGCTGTTGAGGCTCTGGGGGAACTGGATGCTTAGAGGTAACGCGTTACATCTATGTTGAGAAGGGTGGGATTTACCAGGGTTATTATTTCCCTCTTTTTCCTTTCGCTTTTATCTGTCAGATCAATCTCAACTGGTTTCGGAAGATACTTCCCGTCTTTCCCGAGAATGATTTTAACTGAAGGATGAAGTGGGTCGCTTCTGTTTAAACCTGTAACAATTGCTATTTCTCCACTTTTCAGTCTTACACATGAGCCAACTGGATATATTCCCAGCATATCCACAAAGGTGTCAAGATAGCGGGGATGAAGCGCTTTTCCTCTGAGTTTGTTCACCATTATGTCGAGAGCCTCCTTTGGATCGTATCGTCTCTGATATGGACGGAGTGTCGTCATGGAGTCGTATGTATCGGAAATAGTTATCAGGTGCGTTCCCTCTATCATTTTTGAATTTTTTATATCGGGGTATCCACTTCTGTCATATCTAACATGGTGCTGCAGCACCATCAGTGACACATCCGTTTTGAATTTATCCATCTGCTGAACTATTTTGGCACCATCAATGGGATGTTTTTTCATTATTTCCCACTCTTCCGGTGTTAATTTGCCGGGTTTATTGATTATTTCAATTGGTGTTTTTGTCTTGCCTATGTCATGAAGAAGACCTGCAATTCCCACCTCCTCAGCATCGCTCCAGCGGAGTTCCCGTGCAAGTGCTAGGGTCAGGATACCCACATTAACAGAGTGGTTGAATGTGTAGTTGTCGTAATCTGAAAGCATAACAAGTGCCATTATTGCACTTTCATCTCTCTTCAGGATTCTGTCAAAGGATGCAACAATGCTCTCTGCCACCTCTATCCTGGGAACTCTTCCCAGCCTTATTTCATTCATTGCTTCCACAATGAATTTTTTTGCGTGAGTGTAGACCCTCTTGCTTTTCTTTTTCAGATCTCTCTCTTTGTCAATAATCTCGATAAATTTGACACCTTTCTGGAGAAAGTATTCGTCAACATCAACACTTTTAAATTCTTCTACCGGCATGGCGAGAATATGTAGGAGTGTTTTCAGTTCGTCAACTGTTACACCTTTGAAGAAAAGGATTTCACCTATTTTTCTCTGGTCCATTGAGTTGTAGAGATCCATTACACCTGGTTGCGCATCAAATAGTGGAATATCTTCCACCACCAGTGTATCCTCCACAATTGCAATACGAAGAGAGGGAGAATCGTTGAGGTATTTTGTGAGGAATTCGTGTACTCTGTAAATTGGTTTTTCCCTTGCGGGATGTCCCTCAGGGTAGTAGTTGTAACCTTTAATGGATGAAACGAGATTCTTTATCAGTTCAAGATACTGTTCTCTCATTCTTCAGAACCAGATCAATGTGGCTTCGGAGCTTTCCCCTGCCTTCCCTCTTCAACTCCTCCAGGGTGTTGAGTCCCTTTTCTCCCATTTTAGATAGAGCCTCTATTCCTGCAAGGGCGAGATTTCCAGGTTTACCTGAAATTTTTTTTATGTCTTTAAGTATCACAGATTTCAGGAAGTTTGTGGCCTTATCGTTTTCCTTCAGGTAGGGAATATTTTTTACTATTGCTTCTTTCAACTCTCTATTCTTCTCCAAGTCAAAGAGTTCCACGGCAAAATCAAGGGCTGCATCATCTCTTATCATCTTCAGAGAATTGATTATAATTTTTTTCTTCTCCTTTGGGCTTTTCCTGTATATTTCTCTCAGCTTTTCAATTCCCTTCGACTGGGAAATCCTGGTGTAGGCTCTTATTGCTTCTCTGCTTACTCTGAGATCTGGATTATACAGGAAATCTTCAATAAATGGCAGTGATTCCGGGTCTTCAATTTCTCCTATAATGAGCAGAACGTTTCTAAGGATATACCATCTCTTATCCTCAAGCAATCTGTAGAGGTAGTCCAGGATCGGTTTCCCCATTTTTGATGATAACTGGATCAATTTTTTTCTCTCAGATTTATCTTCATTTTCCATCAGTTCCCTTAAAATAAAAGGGAAAGAGATTTTTCCAAGTTGCTGAAAAATCAGAACAATTTCATGTGCCCTCAACGGTGGTGAGGCAAGATACTCCTGGAGAAGGAACTCTATGACATCTCTGTTTACTATTGAGAGGATAGTTTTTCTCGCTACTTCCCGGCTTTCATCTGAAATGTACGGTGATGATGCAATGTGGCTTAAAACTTCGAGGACCGAAAGAACCTGATACCAGTCTTTGCTTTCAATAAATGGAAGAACCATTCTTCTAATTCTTTTAAGTGCTTCTTTGAACCGGGGTGTGTCAATGTAGTCCTGTAAGGAATTAAGAAGATTCTGTAGTTCCTTTGACTCTGCAGTATCGGTACGGGGTGTTTTTATGATGTTGTTTAGATTTACTGGGGGTCCCTGCTCCTTTAGTTCCTGTCTGAGGGAGAAGTCTATTTCATTAATCCAGATGTTCTGCACCTTGTACTGTATGAGAATCTTATCAATTCCTCCGCTTCTCTCAATGGTGTCAATGTCCATTGAAAGGGCAAGGAGAAGAGATTTTATTTCCTGAGGAGTGACTCCCGGGAGAATAAAGAGTTTCTTAATTCTTCTTTTGAAGAATTCATAGGCAAGAGGTGAAAGGGCGGGATGATTCTCAATCGTTTCCCCCTCTGCGGAGAAGGAATTTCTCGATATTTCAAGTTCAATGAGTTTATCATACTTCTTTATGAGGGAATCGACTTTCTGATAGAGTTCCTCCGCCACTTTACCTGTGACGGGATGGGAGAGAGGGTAAAAGCTAAAAACCCTCAATCCCCTGTTCAGATCAATCAGAAAAGATTCTAATTCCTGTCTATTCACCTATCACTCTCATCCTCTTCATCCATAGTGGCAATATGGGAAGGAAAGGGTTCCTCACCTTTTACATATTTCCAGAGAACTTTTCCAAGTCCAGGTGCCTGATCAGGTTTGTCGAAATTCATCTTTTTACTTTCTTCTGAGCCGGGAGCGCCTTCAGGAACGATGGAAAAAGGTATCTGGGAGGGAATGTGAGTATATGTTGAATAATCAGCTTTCATGGTAAAGGCATCATAGAGGGGTGCTGCTAACTGGTCGTACCTGCTCATTGGAGGGATACCAAGTATCAATTCTGTTGTGTGATGAATACTTGGGATACTGTAGTGAACGTGTGAAACGTATCCATGTTTTACAAATGGGCTTACTGCCACCAAAATGCTTCTGTGGGCATCGACATGATCCGGAGAGCTCTGGGGATCGTCTTCAAAAATGAAAATGAGGGTTGAATCCCAGAATTTGCTGTGGCTGATAGCCTCAACAATCATGCCTGTTGCTTCATCGTTGTTGCTTATCATCCAGACAGGATCGGGTCTACCCGGAGTAGCCCCGTAGGTATGGTCATTGGGTAACCAGATATACACAAAGGATGGAAAGATCCCTTCCTGTAATTCCCTTATGAATTCTTTTGCCTTGTCTGTATCGTTTATGTGGAGGGACCAGGATGGGTATTTCCAGTCAATGTGATCATAGAACTTCTGAGAGGCATTATCCAGAACCCCTGTGACTTCACCATAAATTCTGAAGTCCACACCCTGAGAATAGAAGTACTCAAAGAGGGAACCTGTAAGTGGCTTGCTGGCTGGTTGCATAACGGGGAGAAAAACCTGATGTTCCTCCTCTCTTCCCCACATTGCCATCCATACTTTTTCATCAAAATCTGTGGACCATCCACCCGCTATCCAGATATGTCCCTGAACAGATTGCTCAGGTTCGCTGTAGAAGTTGTCAAAATTGGCAAATTCCCTTGCAAGGGCATGGAGATTTGGTGTTACCTTTTCTCCAAAGAGTGCAAGTTCCGGTGCACCATCGCCCGTTCCCAGATCCCCCAGGTCAACATCGTAGGTTTTATTCTCTCTAACAATGTAGACAACATGTTTAATCGGGGAGTAACCACCCGGTTTGTATGGAATGGGGTTGTCCCACACATCACATCCTCTGTCACTGTAGAATCTTTTTGCTGTGGAGTTGTTCTTCTCCACCACCTCTTCAAGTTCTTTCAATTTTTCTCTGTCTGGAACTTTGAATATGTTTACCATTCCCTGAATGAGCGAAGCGATGTGAACGAATTCTACATTTCCCTCAGAATCTTTCTTGAATTTACCATTTTCATCATATTCGACATTGTAAAAGGCATCCTTTCTCATTTTTCCCTTGGAATTTACCACAGCAGCGTAGCTACCATCATGGGTGATCTCAATTTCAGAGGGATAATACCCCACGGGAATGCTTCCAATTTTCTGGTAGGTCTCAATATCAAATACGTCTACCTTGTTGTCCCCTGCGCATACCACATAGAGATATTTTCTCTCTGGATCAACTTTAAGGTCTACAGGAGTTATACCAATTCTATCCTGAGGCGATGAGAGAAGCGAAATAACTTTCTCAATTTCAAGGGTGGAGAGGTCAATAACTGTGATGGTATCATCACCGCTATTTGCAACAAAGAGTTTTCCGTCATAAATTACCATACCTTCCGGATTTTTCCCCACAGGAATGTTTGTAACTGCCTTGCCATACTCAAGGTTTATTACTGTCACAGAATTTCCACCCCAGTTTGTAACATAGGCGTATTTTTCATCATCGCTCAGGATTACAGCGTAAGGATAAGACTGTGTGGTGTAGGTTGTGATTATCTCCCCATAGTCAGGTGAGGAGTGGTCAACATTTACCACGCTCAGGTTGTGGTGCTGAAGCTGTGTAACATACAACCTTTTTCCATCTTTAGAGATTGCAAGACCAGTTGGATAATGGGGAACAGGAATGGGAGCTGATACCTCAACTGCAAAACCGGTTCCTTCATCCGGGTAGTTCTTTATTCTGACAACCCTCACAACATCTCTGCCACCACCAGCTGCATAGAGGTAGCGGCCATCGGGGGAGAAAACTATGCCTATGAAGAGGGACTGAAGAGGCAACTTGTAAATAACCTTCTTTTCCTTCATATCAATGAAAGTTATGGACTGATACTTTTTGTTGTAGTAGAACTCTGCTTTACTCTCTTCAACGCCGGGAACTTTATCTCTCAGGAAAAACACATCCTTTATTCCATTGTTTGAAACTGCCACAATTCTGTCATTGGGAGAAATTGCTGCGCCAATTGGATAAACTCCCAGACCTGCTGTGAGAATTGCTCCATCTTCGTGGTAGGGGGTAATTTTCCTCCCATTTACCATGACTGCAATTTTTTTTGCAGGATCAACTATTTCAGTTTTGTAGAATGCTTCGTCGGTAACTGGTTCCCCCTTGCAGAAGTTATCTTCCTGAAGATTGCAGGATACAATGGAGAATGAAAAAATGAAAGGTATCAGGAAAGAAAAAATCTTCTTGATATTTCTATTCATCTATCTCTCCTTTTTGGAGATATTCTATCTCAAAAAGAACAGGTTGACAAGAGAAGGGGGTTAATCCTTTTGTTGTTCGTTATGAATGATGTTTTGAAATGTTAGGGGTTCCTCTGCAATTAGAGAATTTGACATCAAACGCATATTTGCAGTAGTATATAAGCAGAGTTATTTCAATAAGTTTGAGGTTTTTGTGCTTTTGAATGCGAACAATTTATAGGGATGACGTGGGGGGATGATATAGTGATGATAAATTATAAGAGAAATGAGAAATAATTTAGGTGGTGAAACGGAAATGATAAAGGTTTTGAAAATCATGACAGTTACAGTAGTGATATTTATAGCAGTTTCTTGTGAAGAGAAAAGAGAGAAACCGGAGAGATTTCCTCCTGTTGATCTGGTAAATTTTAGGGCTTATCAGGGATACATAAGCGGGGAATTTAAAGAACAATTGCACTGGGGCTATGGTGATAATGGAGTAATTTATCTGGTTAAGACAGCAAAGATAAATGAGTTTAAAGGTTCCACTTGGTATTTAATGAAAAAGTATAAAGA
>JALSQH010000132.1 GCA_026985515.1 bacterium | reverse complement strand
AAGAATAGAAGAGATAAAAAAGAGGCTACACGAACACACCAAATGAGGCAAACTATAAAATGGAGGAACATATGGATAAACAAGCAAGTAAAGTAAGATTTAATTTTGAGCAAAAGGGGTATTTCTGATAATAACCTGCTGAAATTACTTCACTTCTTTTTTATCTGGTACCTGTAAACAGCTTTTCTATGTTCCTCATAGGTTCGGGAAAAATAGTGTGTACCGTCGCCCTTAGCAACAAAGTAAAGATAATCAACACTGGCGGGATAGAGGGCGGCTTTAATGGCCAGTAAACCCGGGTTACAGATGGGGGTGGGAGGAAGGCCTTTGTAAACATAGGTGTTCCATCTGTTACTTCTGTCCAGAAGATCTTTCTTCTTCAAATTACCATCAAAATTGGGGTATAAACCATAGATTACGGTTGGATCAGCCTGAAGAAGCATTCCTTTTTTTAATCTATTATGGTAAACAGCAGAGACCAGCGGCATTTCCTCAACTTTTGAAGTTTCTTTCTGTATGATTGACGCAAGGGTAACAACCCTGTATGTATCCCATCCAAGTTCCTTTTCCCTCTTTTTAAACTCTTCAGGATAATGTTTCCAGAAATTCTCCACCATCACTCTGATCACCTGCTCTGCGTTCATATCCTCTGAAAATTCATAGGTATCAGGGAAAAGGAAACCCTCAACTCTGTCAGAATGAATGCCGTACTTCTCTGCAGTTAATCGGCTGAAGGCGTACCTGATAAAATCTTCATATCTGCATACTCTTTTTTTATCAAGCAATTCACCTATCTGATAGGAGTTGAAACCCTCAGGTATTGTAACCCTTATTAGAATCGCTCTTCCTGAGTTAACCTTTTTCAAAAAAGATAGCAGTGATTCCCCTTTAAGAGCAAGGTATGTACCGGATTTAATTCTATCTTTGCCCGACACCCTCGCATAGTAGTAGAGGAGAACAAGATCAAAATCGCTGAAGCCAGCCCTATTTTTCAATTTTCTCAATAGACTCCTAAGGTTCTCCCCTTTCTCCACCCTGACGCGGAGATTATCAGGGAATTCCTTCTCTACGGAATGGTAAACTGTGAAAACAATCAGAATAAAAAGAAAAACAAATGAGAGAAGAAAGGATCTGAGTATCCCTTTCATCTTAAACTTTCAAGGTATCCTTCAAGTAAATATGTGGCTGCAAGTTTATCTATGATCTTCTTTCTCTTTTCCCTTTTCACACCAAATTCATCAAGGACTCTGACTGCACCCCTTGTGGTCATCCTCTCATCAACGAGTTTAACGGGAACATTCACTCTTCTCTTTACAAGTTCAGCGAAAACTTTTACTTTTTCTCCAATTTTTGTGTCTCCCCCTGTGGAACTCAGAGGAAGTCCTATGATCACTTCCTCAACCTCTTTTTCCTTTACGATCTCTGCAATCCTGTTTGCAGCCTTTTTTTCGGAAATAACCTCAATCACATCATAAGGCTGAGCAGTTATCTTCAGGGGATCACTCAGTGCAATACCAATCCTTCGCTCACCATAATCTACTGCCATTATCCTTCCCATTATCTGAACCTCGCATCAATTTTAACCATCCTCTCAGATGGTAGATTCATGATATCCTCAACACATGGAAAAGTGCTTAACTTCTCGATGAGATCTTCTACCTCGCTTTCATCAACATAGTTAAATGTAAACCATAGATTCCATTCATCATCTCTCAAATAATTGTGTGTAACTGCCACAAGGGAATTCAGATATTCAGCCACCCCATCAAGACATTCCGCACCAGCCTTAACCGCTATCAGGGTGGACCTGTAACCCACCTTTTCCTTATTTATAATTCCGCCAATTCTTCTAATGATGCCATTCTCCTTCATTTCCCTTACAAGTTTGAGAACCTCCCCAGGTGACATTCCAAGTTTATCCCCAATATCTCTCCATGGTTCAACTGAAATGGGAAAATCAAATTGAAGAATTTCAAGCAGTTTTTTCCTGATCTCCTGCATCAGATAGCCCTCTTCACAGCAGGTCCATCAGGGAAAATTCCCCTTTCTATTTTATAGGCGTGAGACTCTCTGAAATCAAATCCTTCAGGGGTATGGATGCAGTAGGGTTCCTCAGCAAGATAGTCACCGGTGATCCCGTATGCCCTTGCCCTTGAACCTCCACATATCTCCTTGAAAGAACACTTTCCACATTTCCCTTTCAACTGATCAGGATCCCTGAGGGACCTGAAAACTGGATGATTCTGGTAAACATCTATCAGATCATCCTCTCTCACATTACCTGTTTTGATAGGGAGAAAACCGCTTGGAAAGATATCTCCTGTTTTGGAAATAAACATAATACCTCTACCATCTGTGACACCTGTTGTGAATCCATGATGAGGATGGCCCTTCCTGGCTGTCATGTACGCACCTTTCACACTTTCTGGAGTAATATTGATTCCTCTCCTCTCCATCTGCTGGATCTGGAATCTCCTGTAGTGAGTGGCTGCAGTGGTTTTAATGGTAAAATTGTATTTCATGGAAAGTTCATATAGTCTCTCAAATGCTTCTTCAAACTGGGAGGGAGAAATCATATCCCAGAGAGTTGCCCTTCCTGTGGGAACCAGAAAGAATACATCCCACATTACAATTTCCATCTTTGAAAGTAGTTCAGCTATATTTTCAAGATCACCGTAGTTCCACTTGGTCACAGTGGTATTTACCTGTACAGTCAAACCCACCTCTCTGGACCACCTTATTCCATTCATCGTATATTCAAAGGACCCCTTTACCCCTCTGAATGAATCGTGAATATATCTGTTGGACCCATCAAGGCTGAAAGAAACCCTCATAAGTCCCACATCCCTCAATCTCTGAAGTCTTTCCTTCGTCACAAGGGGAGTTCCACTTGGACTCATTGCCACTCTGAGTCTCTTTTCAACCCCATAGGCAACGAGTTCGTAAATATCCTTTCTTTTCAGAGGATCACCACCTGTGTAAATCAGGATGGGAGCCACTTCAAATTCTGCTATTCTGTCAATTAACCTTTTACCCTCCTCTGTGGTCAGCTCTCTGGGGTGAGGGTCAGGCATTGCAACTGCGCGGCAGTGCCTGCATGCCAGATCACACGCCTGAGTCGTTTCCCAGAAAACTATAAGCGGACTCTTATTAAAATCAAGATTCATTCCACCCTTCCTTTATCATTTCAGCAAGTTCAGGGGCAAAGTATGTTAATATCAAATCAGCCCCTGCCCTTTTTATGGAAAGAGTAGCCTCCCATATTGCCTTCTTTTCATCAAGCCACCCTAATTTTGCGGCTGCCCTGATCATGGAGTATTCACCACTTACCTGATATGCTGCAAGAGGCACATTTATTCTCTCCTTCGCCTCTCTGATTATGTCCAGGTAAGGCAGAGCGGGTTTTACCATAACGATATCCGCACCTTCTTGAATATCAAGTTCAATCTCCTGAAGAGCTTCAAGTCTGTTGGCGGGGTCCATCTGATAAGTTCTTCTATCTCCAAAGGCAGGAGCAGACTCCGCCGCATCTCTGAATGGACCATAAAAACTTGAAGCAAACTTTGCGGAATAACCCATTATGGGGATTTCACCATATCCATATTCATCGAGAATCTCCCTGATAGCTGCCACAGCCCCATCCATCATTCCAGACGGAGCCACCATATCGGCACCAGCTTCCACCTGTGAAAGAGCTATTTTTTTTATGATCTCCAGTGTTTCGTCATTCAATATTTTGCCATCCTTTACAATTCCACAGTGACCATGATCAGTGTACTCACAGAGACAAACATCGGTTATAACGATCAGTTCAGGAAACTTCTCTTTTATAACCCTCACCCCCCTCTGAATTATACCGTCCTCAACCCAGGCCTGAGTTGCCATTGAATCCTTCTCGGCAGGAATCCCAAAGAGGATAATTGCAGGTATTCCCATTTCCGCCACTCTTTCAACCTCTTCAAGTACAGTATCTGTTGAAAATCTGTATATTCCTGGCATTGAAGGTACTTCCAGCTTAATCTTTTTCCCGTCCTGAATAAAAATGGGATAAATGAGATCAGAGATGGAGAGCCTGGTTTCCCTTCGCATTCTTCTAAAGTTATCCTTCATCCTTAACCTTCTCATTCTTAAAATGGGAAAATACATTTTTAAACCTCCCTTCTGGAGTAAATATAGCTTTCCAGGGAAGCTATTACTCCATCAATTGTATGAGTCTCGCTTTCCACAACTGGTTCCAGTCCATACTTTTTTATAGTTGAGGTTGTAACAGGTCCAATTGAAACAATTTTACCCTTTATTCTGAATGGATCACCAATCATCCTGACAAAATTCTCAAAGGTTGATGAACTGGAAAAGAGAAAGAAATCGGAAGTTAAAACTCCCTCAATCTCCTCTGGAGAATGCTCTACTATCAGAGTTCTGTAAACGGGGATAACCTTTACCTCTATTCCCGCCTTCTGCAACATTTCGGGTAGAACCTCCCTTGCCCTCTCAGCCCTCAGAATAAAAACTCTCTCAGGTTTCTCAGACATAATGGAATCCGCCAGAGACTCTGCAACATACTTATCTGGAACAATATCCACCCTGAGACCCAGACTTTCAACTGCATCTCTGGTGGATGGTCCAATTGCTGCTATCCTTCTGAAACCAAGACATCTTATATCAAGTCCCCTTCCCCTCACTCCCTCAAAAAAGAACTTTACACCCCTCGGACTGGTAAAAACAACAAGCTCCTTTTTGTTAACTGAATAATCGCATATCCGTGGTAAATCAACCGAGAAATCTTTTTTTTCAAACTTTATCACGGGAAAGATGGCAGCCTCGCCACCTCTGTACCATATTTTCCTGGCCACATCAAGTACCTCATCCTCCCCCCTTAGCACTGCTATTTTCAATCCATAAAATGGGAGTTTCTCAAACCACCTGTTCTGCTCAACATACCTGGCAACACCTCCAACAACTGTTATGGCAGGTGGAGCAATCTTCTCCCTCCTGGCAATCTCAACTATATCTTTCAGTGTACCATGAATAACTTTCTGGTTGTAAAAGGTTCCATTCTGAATCATGGCAACAGGGGTATCCGGGGACTTTCCCTTCTCGATCAGGGTAGAAACAATTCTGTCGAGATTGCTCACTCCCATGTAGATTATCAGAGTTCCTGTAAAAGCAGCCACATGATCCCAGTCTATTGCGGGATACTTCTTTTCAGGATCCTCATGGCCAGTTATAAACATTACAGCTGAAGTTTCTCTTCTGTGTGTAAGTGGTATGCCTGCATATTCAGGGGCAGCTATTCCCGCTGTAATACCGGGAATGAGTCTGTACCTGATACCTGCTTCATTTAACTTTTCCAGTTCCTCTCCAGTTCTTCCAAAAATAACAGGGTCACCACCCTGAATTCTCAAAACCCTCTTCCCTTTTCTGGCCTTTTCAATTAAAAGATCATTGATCTCATACTGTTTCAAATAGTGTCTCTTTGCTTCTTTACCCGCAAAAATCTTCTCCGCATCCTTTCTGGCAAACCTCAATATCTCGGGATGAATCAGACGATCATAGATTATAACATCTGCTCTTTTCAACTCTTCAAGCAACTGAAGAGAAATAAGAAGCGGGTTACCGGGCCCGGCACCTGCAATTATGACCTCACCCATCTTTCTATCCTTTCAAGGATTCTCTCAACACCGAGTGCATGAAATTTCTCAGATATTTTAATGTGAAAACTATCCCAATTTTCCACCCTTTCTTCGTCCTTCAACTCAACCCAATCACTTCCATCGGGGGTGAGTATGACTCCTGAAAAATAAACTTTCCCGCTTTCAACCTTCGCATGAAATCCTGCAGGGGTTCTGCAATCAAGGGATAATTGCGCAGCAACATTTCTCTCAACATGAAAGGATATCCAGTTTTCATCCATCCTTTTTAACTCTTCATTCTCACCCTTTCTTCCCTGAATTACAATAAAACCCTGCCCGGGGGAAGGGACAAAAAAATCGGGATCAAACTTGTACCAGAAACTCCTGCCAAGCAGATTTAACCTTTCCAGACCAGCCCTGGCAAGAACAAGGGCATCAAATTCTCCCTCATGTAGCTTCCTTATTCTGGTATCAACATTTCCCCTGATATCCACAAAATTTTCACTCCCGTAAATTTTCCTTAACAGAGCCCTCCGTCTGAGACTCCCGGTAGCTATCCTCGCCTGCTTGAGAAATTCTCCCACATCCTCAACAGGTTCCCGTACAAGCAAAAGATCCTCCACTCTCCCCCTTGGCAACACAGAAACAATTTCAGTTCCTTCAGCAATACTCACAGGAAGATCCTTGGCACTGTGAACAGCAAGATCAATCTCTCCTTTAACAAGAGCCTCTTCCAGTGCCCTGGTGAAAGCACCCTTTCCACCCAGTTTCCAGAGAGGAGACTTCAAATCCTTATCCCCCTTTGATGTAACCACCACAATGGAAACATCGATTCCGGAGGACTTCAGGTAATTTTCAGCTCTCCTTGCCTGTTCCAGAGCTAAAGGACTGCCCCTCGTTCCTAATCTTTTCACTTTTGTTTTTTTCATAGCGGGAAAAAATGGAATAAATTAGCTCGTAGATTTCATCATCCCACATTCCACGGGTGGCCATTCTGACCTTTTCCAGATGAATGTGAATCAGCTTCTTAACAAGCTGACTGGTGTATTGATCAATTTTTTTCCGCAAATCTTCATCGATTCTGTATCTTGAGAAAAAATCCTCCATCATTTCAAGTCTGATCTCTTCGCTCCTGTCAAACATCTTTTCAATCATTGGAGCAACATACTGCTCCACAAGCCACCCCATAAATCTGATTGACTCATACTCTATGATCTCTCTTGCCTTTTCAACCGCCTCTTCCCTCGATTTTCTGTTCTCCTCAGTAGCGTCTTTCAGATCGTCAAGATAAATTACATGGACCCTCTGAGGCACCCTTTCGAACTCCACAGCTCTGGGAATGGAAATATCGAGAATGACCATTTCATGAGAGGGTGGCAGTGGAAAAATTTCATCGGTGATTATGGGGGATTTTACAGGAGTTGCCACGACGACCCCGTCAAATTCACCGATGGATCTTAAAGCCTCATCTCTTGTCATCCACTCCTTATTCCATCTTGATGCAATTTCCCTGACTCTTTCCATATGTTTCCCTGCAAATGTGATATTTTCTCCTCCATATTCAATGATATTTTTTGCCACAAGGTCACCCATACTACCGGTACCAATGATAAGGAATCTCCTCTCCTTAAAATCACCAAGAACATCCCTCGTCATTTTTACCCCGATGTAGGGTATAGAAAGAGGACTTGACAACTCAGGGAGCCTGCTCCTTACATCTTTATTTATGTGAAGCGCAGTGGTGAAAAGTTTGTCAAGATACTTTCCAACAGTTCCTCTGGAGCGAGCATATCTGTATGCTTCCTTTACCTGCCCCACTATTTCCTTTTCTCCCACAACCATGGAATCAATTCCTGTTACCACCTCAAAAATATGCTTCACGGCACCTCTGTCACTGTAGATGTAAAAGTAATCGGGAGACACCATTGTGTCAAAAACATCAAAAAAGAGGCTCAGCAATTTTCTATCTTCAATGCCGCCTCTCTGAGCAACATAAAGCTCGGTCCTGTTACATGTGGATAACCAGATGAATTCGCTCTTCAGATGGGAACGAGTCTTTTCATAAATATCCCTTCTATTGTGAGGACCCACTGCAAAGGACCCTCTGATACGGGAAGGAGCAGTTTTGAAGTTCAATCCGACGATTTTATATTTCATCTTTCAATTTTTCTTCAATCTCCCTTTTAACTTCTGTGAGATTTTCTCCGCTTCCAATTTTTGAAATAACTTCCCGTGCAGACTTCAGAAGAATTTTACCCCTCTGAGACACACCTGCATCCATTAACCTTGTTCTGACATCACTAATAAAATCAAGAGCTCTGGAAATATCCTCTGGCAGTACAGATTCAATGAACTCCCTCAGAGCTCTGGAAAAAGAGGGTGCTCTCCCACCAGTTGAGATGGCTATCGTCACTTCTCCCCTTCTTATGACCGATGGGACATAAAAGTCACACAAATCGGGAGAATCCACAACATTTATCAGGATATTCCTGCTTTTTGCATAGTTATAAATTTCCCTGTTCACCTCTTCACTGTCAGTTGCAGCTATTATGAGAAAAATATCTTCAGGTACCTCATCGGGAGCAAACTCACTGGCTATCCAGTTAATCCTGCCCTCCTTTAAAAGCATCGTAAGCCCATCAGAGAGAAAAGGAGACATCACATAGACATCAGAGTCTCCCTGGAGAAGATCAAAGGTTTTTCTCTCTGCCACCTTACCACCACCAACAATCAATGCGCTCTTATTATCAACCTTCAGGTAGATGGGGAAAAAACTCATTTAACCTCCGCCCCCTTTAATCCAATTTCCTCATCGGTAAGATAGCAGGCTGGATCAGGTGCCCAGGGATCCCCATAGACAGCCTCTGCCCTTGCTCTGAAATTACCTCCACATATTTCAAGGAATCTGCAACTGGCACATCGTCCTTTAACCCACTTCTTTTTTTCTTTGAGTTTCATCAGAAATTCGTTATTCTCATCATACCATATTTCACTGAAGGGTCTCTCTTTCACATTTCCAAGGGTGTGATTCCACCAAAACTGATCAGGATGAACATTACCCAGCCAGTCAATGTTTGCTATCCTCGTTCCACTGCCATTTCCACCATTCAGCTTGAGCAACTCATAGATCTGTTTTGCCCTCTCCGGATCTTCTTTGAGCATCTTCAAATAAAGATAGGGACCATCTGCATGATTATCAACGGTGAGTACTTCGATCATCTTTCCTTTCTTATCAAGCTCTTTTACCTTTTCAATGATCATATCAATTATTTTTCTCGTTTCTTCAGGTGAAAGTTCAGCTCTTGTAAGCTTCTTACCCCTTCCAGAGTAAACCAGATGATAAAAACAGATTCTATTTATTTCCTCCCTCTCCATCAGTTCAAAAAGTTCCTGAATTGTCTGGTAGTTATATGCAGTGATCGTGAATCTCAATCCAACCTTTACCTTTGCCTCCCTCAAATTTCTTATACCCTCAAGTGCCTTATCAAAGGCCCCTTTAACACCTCTGAATTTATCGTTTACTTCTCTGTTACCCCCATCCAGACTAACTCCAACATAGCTGAACCCGGCTTCTTTAGTTTTTTTAGCCATTTCCCTGTCAATGAGGGTGCCATTTGAAGAAATTACAGTTCTGATCCCCTTTTCTTTTGCATAAGCTCCAAGTTCAAAGAGATCCTCCCGCATATATGGTTCCCCACCGGAAAAAAGCAAAACGGGGACACCAAGATCAGCAAGGTCGTCTATCATCCTCTTTGCTTCCTCAGTAGTGAGTTCCAGAGGATGGGGCTTATCCTTTGCATCGGCATAGCAGTGGATACACCTCAGGTTGCACAACCTTGTCATATTCCACACAACTATGGGTCTGGCATTCTTCTCATACCGCAGAAGATAATGGGGGGTTTTCCCCTTTCTCCTATACCTGAGCTCATCCCCAGGCTGAATTTTACCCGTTACCAGTCTGCTGAAATCAATCATCTCTCGTCTCCGTTTTGGAGTTTATTATACCACAAATGCAAAAGGAAGGGTAAAGGCTGGAAATTTTGCAATCATCCTTCCTGTGATATAATAAATTCAATCTCAAATGGAGAGCCGGAGAATGGGTAAAAAAGAATGTATCGGCATCATCACAAATCTCAACTCTTCAAAAAACAAAAAAGGTAGATTTTCCAAAAATGTGCTTCAGCCTCTGCTGGGAGAATGGGGAGAAGTAATAGATACCGCCTCCCTTGCAGAGATGAGAAACGCCGTTTCCTACTTCATAGAAAAGGAGATCTCCTATCTTGGAATAAATGGTGGTGATGGAACAATTCAGAAAGTTATCACTGAATGGATAAGACAGAAAAGAGATGAAGATCTCCCCAATATTATCCCTCTGACCGGCGGATCCACAAATGCAATGGTCAGGTTTCTCAGTGCAAGGGCTTACAATCCTGCAACTATTGTGAAAAGATTCATGAAAAAATTTATGAAAAATGAGGTTGACCTCATTGAAATAGCACTCTTAAAGGTGGAAGGTGATCAGCTGGAACATCCCCAGTATGGTATCACTTTTGCCAACGGCACAATTCTCAGATTTATTGAAAGGTATCTTCAATATGGAAAGCCCGGAATAAGATGGGTTCTGAAGGAAATAATGCAGACAATCGGTGGAATTGCAATGAATGTGAAAGAGTACAGAGAGCTCATTGAACCTATCAGGGCAAAGGTAATAATTGATGGAATCCCCTTCCCGTCGGAAACGGTCAAGGCAGCTGTAGCCACCTCCATCTCGGAACCCTTTCCAACCCTTACTCCCTTCAGAAAAGTTTCAAAAAATCGTATGGAATTTTACTATATTGTGAGCGATCTTGATATTTTCACCGCTCTTCGAAATGCCCACAACCTCCTATGGGGCTTTGACCTGGTCAGATATGAATTCTCAGGCTATCACTGGATGGGGGCAGGAAAGAAAATGACCATTGAAACTGATGAAGGATTTATAATCGATGGAGAACTTTTTCATCCAGAAGAGTGGAGCAAAATCACAGTTACTTCAGGTATAAAAGTGAACTTCGTATACCCATAAAAAAAAGGGGGATGAAATCCCCCTATCAAGAATACATCTTTTCCACAAGATCTCTGTATTTCTCTTCCACTCTCCACCTCTTAACCTTGAGAGTAGGTGTGAGTTCACCAGATTCAGGGGTAAGAGGCTCAGGAATGAGCTCAAACTTTTTGATGGTTGAATACCTTGGCAGGTCTTTATTTACCTCATCAACCGCTTCCTGAAAGAGATTTCTTACTTCTGGTTTATCAAGCAACTCCTTGATATCGGTATAACTTATCCCTTTCTCCTGGGCATAAGCTTTCAATTCCTCAAAATCTGGCTGTATTAAAGCCACACAGTATGGTCTCCTGTCACCGATAACCACAACCTGTTCAATGAATCTGTTCAACTTCAACTTGTTTTCAATTGGCTGTGGGGCAATATTCTTTCCACCAGCAGTTACAATAATATCCTTCTTCCTGTCAGTTATGTAGTAATAACCCTCTTCATCCACTCTACCAATATCACCAGAATGGAACCAGCCTTCTTCATCAATTGCCTCTCTGGTAGCCTCAGGCTTGTTGTAATAACCCTTCATAACCATGGGACCCTTTATGAGAATTTCCCCATCCTCCGCAATCTTGAGCTGGGCACCTGGAATGGGTTTTCCAATGGATCCATACTTGGGCCTGTCGGGAGGATTGACAGTCACAACTGGTGAAGTTTCTGTTAATCCATAACCTTCAATAATCTTAATTCCCATGGCATAGAAAATTTCACCCAGTTCTTTGGAAAGAGGACCACCACCGGAGGCGGTAAATTTTAATCTTCCTCCAAGGGCTTCCCTCACCTTGGAGAAAACCAGTTTATCAGCAATGGATCTCTGAATCTCAAGGAGAAAGGATACAGGCTTACCCTCCAGATTGTACTTCGCCCACTTCCTTCCCACATTGAGAGCCCAGTAGAAGATCTTCTTCTTCAGAGCAGGACCCTGTTCAACCTCTGAAATTATTTTTGTGTAAATTTTTTCAAAAATTCTGGGCACAGAGGCAAACATTGTGGGCTTTATCTCCTGTATGTTCTCCGGAACCTTTTGAATACTCTCGGCAATGGCCATTATCCCCTCACCATGGTAGGCTCCAAGATAGAGATCCACAGTTCTTCCAAAGGAGTGTGTCCATGGGAGAAATGCAAGCATCACTTCCTTTTCAAGG
>JALSQH010000131.1 GCA_026985515.1 bacterium | reverse complement strand
TCAGCAAGGTTCCAAAAAGGGAATCCGAGAAACTGAGCAGAGACTGGGTAAATGGGATCAATCCGACATAGGCTTCCAATCTGCTTTTTTTCAGACCGAAAGAAAGCTCACCCACAGCCAGTTTAATGTCAAGAGAGTTTCCCCGGGATAATTCGGGTGGGGTGTATCTCCACATGTGTTGAAAAGGAGAGGTATTCCTGTATAATTTGCCATTTCCATTGAGCAAAATGGAACCATACATATCACCTCTGAATAAAAAATTCCCCTTCTTCTGCTTCCACCAGAATTTCAGAATCAACTCACCATATCCCTCCTCATCATCCATGAGGGAACTGAAATCGTAAAGATTATTTCCGTAAGTGTATTTAACAGAAGGAATGAACTGGTAATACCCCCTCAGGGGATAAGCCACTATCATCAGTAGAAGAATGAGCGACACGCCTTTGACCTTCATTTTCTCACCTTAATTTCAGGTTTATCAGTTCTCTCAGGTCAAAAAGATGGTACTCATTATCAGCGGCATTCTTCCAGGAACTGCCCGTGCCAGTTTCGTAGGCTATTTTTGCCTTAAGAGCAGTGAGATCATACGCCACGGATATAACATTGCAACAGTGCATTGCAGCCCAGCTGGCTATATTTGCTCCCTCATCAAGACCTATTTTAAGAAGCTTCCCTCCATTATCGGGCACAATTATCTTCTCTTTCCCTGTTATATCATCTGTGCCCCTGTACTCTATGCCATGTGAATAGGCGTAGATGGCTCTGTACATTCTCATATACCTGCCATTGTAGGATCCCGCATAGTAAAGTAATCTGTCGAGGTCCTGGACAGGCTTTCCATTGTCATATGTCCAAGGACCGCTGGCGGCAGTCTGCCACATTCTCATACCATGAATCATCATTTCATCTCCTCTGAACACCGCACATGTTATTGGCCTTCCCACAACGAGACTTGCTCCACCTGGATAGTACCTGTACCTGCCACCAATCATGACAACAGGTTTTGTCTCAGGAAAAACATAATCTGCAGGAATATCAGTTATATTCAGTGGATACTTCCTGTTTCCCAGCATTATTTCCACAGCCTGTCCCTCATAGTTCACAAGAAAGGGATGGTCTCTGTGAGTGAAAATTCTGAATATCCTGCCATCGGGTCCAAACTCAATCAGAGATGCCTCGACTGAGCAATCAGGTTTTCTCCTGTACACTCCTGTGAAAATTCCATTATTCTCAAGATTGGCAACTTCAGCTCCTGCTCCATTTCCATCAGGATCACCATAGGCAATCATCCAGTTATACCCGATGGTTGGAGGTCTGTTGAAACCATCTGGAGCCCTGTTCAGAGCATATGAAAGAGCTTCGTCAAGATTATGGGCATTCTGGAGAATATCCCTGAACTTCAAAACCCATGGTTCTCCATCAAGGCGTTCCAGAACACTGCCGGAGCCAACCTCACCAAGCCCTATTCCCGCTGCATTGAATCCTGCAAGAGCACCGATGAAGCCGGTATACCCTATTGTCATATGGGGGACACCCTTCTCAGGTACCCATATGGTAAGGGTTTTAAATTTCGCAATTCCACTTCCATTACTCCAGTCAAGATTTCTGCTTGCTATCATGTGACCACCTTCAGTGAGATAGTTATAGGCAGCAAAGAAACTGCAATTGTGAAAAATTCGCGGAACAGGCAGAAGGGAGAAAGGTGAAGAAGCAACTGATTCCATTAACTCTCTTTCAGAGGGAGAGAATGTTACTGCTGTGAGTAAGTGAAAATACTCTGCGTATTTTTCTGAATAACCCCTCACAATAACCTTCAACATCTCCATTATGTCATCTTCAGATATATCTGAAATATTGCTGATGGCAATGATTCTCTTTACCATGGTTGCAAAATCCACATCTGGGTCACTGTAGTATTCTCCATTTACCATATACTCATTTTTATAGCCCGCATCCCTGGCACCATCCTGAATCCCCCTTATTTCATCCATAAAATATGGAGGGACATAAGGTTCCATGTGCTTCCAGGCTTCATCAAGGATCCTTCCAAGAAGTGTGCTCACCATTCCCATGCTTACATTTATACCTCTCTCCACCTGCTCTGCCTGGGAACTCAGATAATTTACAAAGGTCCACCATATTCCAGGAATCATATACCCGGCCAGTCTACCGTAGGCGTAACCCATCTGGTAGTGATTACCTGTCACCCTGAGTATGTAGACAGGCCCATAGGAGGTATCTATCTGGCCGAGAAAAGAGTTACCATAGGTTTTAAGAATCTTTACCTTATCCCCGCTTTTAAGCTGGAGAAAATATGGAGTTTTAACTTCGCTGCTTTTCTCACTCTTCTTACATCCTGCAGTGATTATCAGAGCAAGGAGAAGCAATGTTGTCACCACCCTTTTCATAATCCAACTCCTTTACCTTTTTAGAGAATGTTAACCCATATTTCCCCAAAATTCAAGAAAAGGCTATAATTATTTTATGATGAAACTTGCAGTGGTTGTTGATAATCATCCTTTTAACGGGTTTAAAAATCCATGGGGATTGAGCATATATGGGGAATACAGCAATGTGAAGTTCCTGTGGGATACGGGACCTGACACGGGTGCCCTTGAATTCAATTCAAAAAAACTTGGAATTGATCTTTCAGATATAAACTTCCTTGCCTTCTCCCACGAACACTTTGATCACACAGGCGGACTGACCTACATATTGAAAATTGCGAGAAACAAAAACTTTGTGATTTATTACCCATCGGGAGGTTCCTCAACCATTCCTCAACTGGTAAAAAAACTTGGCAGAAAGATAATTCTGGTAACCAGAACAATTCAGGTTGCTCAATCAATATTTGTTACAGCTCCCCTCTATGGACCACCATGGGAAGAGGCACTGGCAATTGTTGTAAAGGAGGGGATTATTCTACTTGCCGGATGCAGTCATCCAGGCATTTCAAGACTGGCGGAGAAAGCAGTTAATAACCTCAAGAGAAATCTGTATGCAGTAATCGGGGGATTTCATCTTGGAAGTGCT
>JALSQH010000130.1 GCA_026985515.1 bacterium | reverse complement strand
ATAGTGTGCGTGACAGAGGAGAGGTTATGATTGTCACTCCAGGTATGGCTCTGGATGATGTAAGTGGCGACCTGATTATCTTTGAAAATGTGAATTTTTATTCAGAAGATGCTGTGGAAAGGGTCAGGAGTATTGTTTCCAAGGAGTTTTTTGATGGGTCGTATGTTGTAACCTGCAGAGGAGACTGTGAAAATGCGAAATTAAGAAGAATTGTTGATTCATACAAAGGGGAGAAAGAGTTCTTTTATCTTCCTCAACCGCCATATGAGTTGAAAAAGGGTATTCTGAGGAGATATCTGAAGTTTGCAGGTGTGCCTCTTTTTGAATCATCACTTGATTTTTTACTTGAAAAACTACCCTGGCCATATCCTTTGAGGATAGTGGACCTTTTAAAGGCGAGGGGGATTCTCGGGAAATCTGATATTGATGATAAGCTTCTCATGTCCCTGATTCGTGAATTTCAGGGGGAGGAGAGGAGATAATCTGCGAAATCTCTTGACAGATTTCTCTGGCCTTTTCTTCCGGGATTTTAAGTACTTCTGCAACCCTTTCGGGATTTTCTGCGATTTCTTCAAGGGAGGAAAAATTCCGCCATAGCAGTTCGGCTCTCCTATGTCCGATCCCCCGTATGTTCAGGAGAACACTTTTGAGATTTTTCTTTCTCAGTAACCTGTTGTAGCTGACAGCAAATCGATGAGCCTCATTTCTTATGTATGTGAGCAATCTGAATTCCTCTGTTCCTGGCTTGAGTTTAAGGGGATTAACCCTTCCATATTTGAAAATTCTTTCCCCTTTCCCCGTTCCCCTGTCTTTGGCGATGGCAAGGAGATCTATTTCATTTTCCAGGCCAAATTCCTTCACAACTTTTTCAGCGACGGATAGCTGTCCTTTTCCACCATCAATGAGGAGAAGGTCGGGAAGTTCCCTTTCTTCCCCCAGTCTTCTGGTTAAAACTTCCCTGATCATTCCGAAGTCGTCAATACCCGAAACGCTTTTGATTCTGTATCTCCTGTATTCACTTTTCTCAGGTTCACCATTTATGAAGGTAACCATACTTCCCACTGCCTCTTTCCCTCCCAGCTCTGAAATATCTATGCATTCTATTCTTACAGGAAGTTTTTTCAGTCCAAATTTTGTTTTTATCTTTTCAAGAATCTTCAGTTTGCTTTCCCTGAGTGCAACATTTTCAAGGTAGGTTTGGGCATTCTTTGTAGCCAGAGCCAGCAGATCCCTGTTTACTCCCCTCACTGATGTTTTCACCTCAATGGGCGTATCAAGGGAGAGGAGAAGTTCTCTCAGAACCTCTATTCCTTCAAATTGTTCTGAGTAGATCACAGGTGGCGGATTTCCTGCAAGTCTGTAAAACTGGTAGATATAGTTGCCAATTTCTTCTCCCATGTTTACCACGGGATAGTGGGAGAAATTTTCACTGTCAACCAGTCTTCCACCTCTTACGACCACCCTTGAGATCACCATGTGACCATCTTTGTATGCCCAGCTGATATAGTCGGCGTTCAGATTTTTGTTTACCACAACCGCCTGACGGGTGAGTACTTTTTCAAGGGCTTTTAACCTGTCCCTGTATTCTATAGCTTTTTCAAATTCCATCTTCTCGGCATATTCTTCAACTTTTTTCTTCAGTTCTTCAACTATTCTGTCACCTTTTCCTTCAAGGAAATTTATCAATCCCTTTACATATTTTGAGTACTCCTCCTCTGTGACATAGCCTGTGCAGGGAGCAGAGCATCTTTTAATCTGATAGTAGATGCAGGGACGAGACTGGTGCATTTTCATCTGGGTATCCGTACAGGTTCTCACTGGGAAAACCCTGAGGATGTAGCGGAGTGATTGTCTGACAGATGATGCAGAAGAATAGGGACCGAAGACAAGACTCCCCTTCTTCCTCGGTTTTCTTCGAATTATGTAGATGCCAGGAAATTTATCTTTAATTGTGATTTCCAGGCTGACATAAGTTTTATCATCTCTCAGTCTGATGTTATAGAGGGGTTTGTGTTTTTTTATGAGGGTGTCTTCCAGAAGAAATGCCTCAGTTTCATTGGTTGTAACGATGTATTCAAAGTCAGTTATATCTTTTAGAAGGAAGGGTAAAAGAGGTCTTGAATCTTTTCCAGACCTGTAGGAAGAAAGCCTCTTTCGCAGGTCTCTTGCCTTTCCCACATAAATTACTCTGCCTTCACTGTTTTTGAAAATGTAAACTCCTGGCTGGTGGGGTACTTCCTGGAGCTTCTCTTCCCAGTTCATTTTCTCAGACCGTGATAGGATATAATGGCGAGAATGACGAAAGTTACGCTGTTAAAAACTTCGGACCATCCGATCCTGACAACAGAGGGAGGTTTTTCATATCTGCGTATAATGATGTAAATTGCCCGGATGTATGTTGGTAAAAAGGCGATTATCATGAGACGGGGGAGGAGTCCATTCATGGAGAAAAAGATAATGATCAGGTAGGAGAGAGTGTGGTAGATGAGGGAATTGATGTTTGCCCTGAATCTCTGTGGTAATGCTTCAGCAAGGATTTTTCTGTCTCTGACGAGGTATCTTACCCTGAATATGCTTCCCAGATAGAAGAGAGAGGTGGCGACCCATATTGCCCCTGTGGAGAGATCAAAACTTCCCTTTTTTACGTAACCAATGGCAGGAACCACAGTTGAAAGAACCATTATGTTCACCACTTCAGCAGTGACAGATAGTTCTTTACCCGTATAGGAAAGGTAAAGAGAATAGATTGCCACCACTCCAACAACTGCTGCGAAGATCAGCAGGCCATAGCGATGGTATGTTAAAATGAGATAAAGGGATGGAATAGATGCTATTGCAATGTAGATAAGGGCCAATATCAGAAAAGATTTTCCATTTTTCTTCTTTTTCAGTTCTTTTACCCAGAGTGTCATGCTGTTCTGGGCGAAGATGAGAAAGAACATCCCTCCAAAGAGAAGAAATGATAAATTTAAAGGAAGGCTGTAAATAAATTGTCCCATTATGTATGCGGTGGTGAATATGAACCATGTGCCATGCTGTCTGGGAA
>JALSQH010000129.1 GCA_026985515.1 bacterium | reverse complement strand
GGTCACGAAGTTGCAGCATTTATTATGCCGGATGATTATGAGAAACTAAAAGACCTTGCTCTTCATCCTACTGATCATCAGTACTTTGTTGATGCTCCAGTTATTTATTATACCACCACATCTGGCGAGAAAAGGCTTATATTTGGAAAACGAAGAGGCGGATATGTTTACTATATCATGGATATAAATGATCCAGATCCTGCCAACTGGAAAATTGTGACTTCAATCTCTGACTCAGAAATTGGGTTAACTTTTTCCACTCCAGTTGTTGTAAAAGCTCGGTTTCCTGCGGGGAAGCGTGTTCTCATCTTCTTTGGGGGTGGTTATGATCCTGCATTTGACGGAGCAGATCCATCAGCAGGTTCAACAGGGAGAGGAATTTTTATTGTTGATGGTGATACTGGTGAAGTTATCGCAAAGTACACATATTCAGATAATTCTGATTTGAGGTTTCCAATTGCTTCAAAACTTGGTGTTTATGACCTTGATGGTAACTATTCTCCCGAGACTGTATACGTGGGAGATCTTGGCGGCAGGATGTGGAGATTTGATATTTCATATGATAACAGTGGTAATGTAGTTGACATAGATGGAAAGATAATTTTCCAATCTACCAGTTCTCCATCTTCTGTACCTCACAGGGTTTTTTATGCGCCTCAGCTGAGTCTGGCTTCCTGCTGGACAGATAGATCTGGCCCTGTAATTTATTTTGGAACAGGTGATAGAGCCAATATTAGAAGAACAGATTTAACAAATCGTGTGTATGCAGTACTGGATGATGATCCTTCTTCACCCTATCAGGATGATGATCTTGTAGATGTTACCGATGAAGCTAATACTGGTAATGTAGATTCTTCAGCCACTGGATGGTACATTACCTTGACAAAAACAGGCGAAAAAATGGTCAGCCCTATGCTGTTGTTCAATAAGCGGCTTTACTTCCATACCTTTGTACCATCCAATAACGACCCATGTAATCCACAGGGTGAAAGTTACAACTATGAAATTTCCTATTGTAACGGTGGTGCTGTTGAGAATAACAGTCGGACAGTGGGTACAACAGGAAATGCCCCCGCGTCAGGTTATGTCGTGGTTTTTAGGAATGGTACTGCTACTCTCTTAAATCAGGAAGGGGCTAAAGTAGTTTCTTCAAATCCAGGCTTGGAAAGGTCAATAACACCGCTTTTCTGGAGGTATCTACCATAAGGAGGGAGATTCAGCTCCCTCCTTTATTGTAAATTGTAAAGGAGGTGAAACCGATGAGAAAAATCAAGTTTGTTTTGGTTGTGATAACAATATTGGGGTTTGTTACCACAGGTGCCCATGCAGTTGTTGGGGTGAAAAATGTAAAATATGTGGATGGAAAAATAACGGCGGTTAATCTTGAAAAGGGATGGATAACGGTTAATGAAAATTTAAAACTTGCTGTTCCCTCTTCCTTCCCTGGAAAGGAGAAACTTCAGATTGGGTTGTCTGGAAGATTTTTTTACGAGGTAAAAAATAAAGTCATGATCCTGAAGGCTGTAAGGAACCTGACAAAAGATAAATGCGGAGGTCCCAGGTAATGAGATTGAAATTTATTATTCCTGTTCTGTTTTTTCTTGGAGGTATTCTGTACTCTGCTGATTTTCTCATAACACCTACAAAGATTGATCTTGGGGATGTTGTGTGGGGAGGTGTTAAAAATTTCAGAATTACAATTATAAATAATTCTGACAGACCATACCACATTACCAGAATGGTTAAGTACTGCAGCTGCATAAGCTTAAATCCCAATTTTACAAAGAAGACAGTTCCTCCCCATTCCACCCTTATAATCAATGGTACCTTCTACGCAAGGGTTCTGGGTTATTTTGGTAAGACGATTGAGATTTACACTGATCATCCTTTATTTCAGAAGGTTGTCATTGACATAGAAGGAAGGGTATATTATCCACAGAAGCTCCCAAGGATAGAAGTTGAACCAAGAAATGTAAATCTGGGTCTCCTGCTACCCGGTGAAAAAAGAGAGTTTAAAATCAGAGTAAGAAATAAGGGAAACGGTGTCCTTAAAGTTGTTTATTCAGGATTTAAAAATGTTGAAGGTGGAAGCAATTCTATCGAAGTTCCACCATTAAAAGGTATTGAAGTGGCCTTTCGCTTCCAGGAAAATCATACCGGACCCTTCAAGAAGATCATCTGGTTCGTTTCCAATGACCCGATTACTCCCAGGGTTCCAGTACTTGTGACCGGGAAGGTGGTGGAGATCGGAGGAGAAGGAGGGGTTACTTATTTTAAAAAACTCTACCCTCTCTTTGCTTTTCTCGCAGGTTTTACCCTGATCATCTATGCAGGGATAAAGTATTTTACTGATTGATCCCGTAATCCTTTAACTTGTACAGAAGTGCTCTGGTGCTGATTCCCAGCAATTCTGCTGCTTTTGTTTTGTTGCCCTTTGTGATGGAGAGAGCCTTTCTTATTGCCTGTATTTCAATTTTTCTGCATATTTCCTTAATGTTGAGGGTTGTGTTTAAATCAAACTCATCTTCGGTGTCAATTTCAACAAATATCTCTTCCGGGATATGTTCCACTGTTATGGTATCACCGTTGCAGAGGAGAATTGCTCTTTCCACCACATTTTCCAGTTCCCTCACATTTCCCTTCCATGTATAGTTCAGGAAGGCTTTCAGAACCCTCGGATCAACCTTTCTCACTGCTTTCCCATGTATGTGGTTGTATTTGTCAATGAAATGGTAAAGTAATGCGGGAATATCCTCCTTCCTCTGGCGAAGTGGAGGAATTTTGATATTGACAACATTTAACCTGTAGTATAAATCTTCCCTGAATCTGCCTTCGGAAACCTCTTTTTCCATGTCTTTATTGGTGGCTGCGATTATTCTCACATCAACCCTTTTTGCCTTTACATCTCCAATCCTTCTGACTTCTCCCTCCTGAAGTACCCTGAGTAGTTTTACCTGAAGATGTGGAGGTAACTCTGCCACTTCATCCAGGAAAAGTGTGCCACCATCAGCTTCTTCAAAAAGTCCCTTTTTATCAGTTTCTGCACCGGT